>JAMDCG010000055.1 GCA_023489425.1 Thermoplasmatota archaeon | reverse complement strand
CGTCAAATCAAATAAAAAGACAACATTTTACGCTTTGTTCGCAGGCGCTTCCTATGGTGCTCTCATGTTATCATGGCAGGGTCATGCATACATACTGGCAATTATTACCATTTATGTAGTGGCACAATTATTAATAAATCTCTTTCTCTCGAGGAACACTGGTTATCTTCTTTACATAAGTATAATATTTGTATTTTTGTCATTTGCCATGGGTGGGTATTATTATTATGCCGCAAACAATGCCCCAGCTATATGGTATGTGCCACCTCTACTTATTGGAGTAGGAATGATATTTATTGCGGCCCTGATAGGCATAGTAGGAAGAAAACCATGGATAATTGCTATCCCTGTGCTTGTATTGACTGTATCAGCTTTCATCGGAGGGATGTATTTCATATCTCCCCATATCTATACAGAAATCATAAGCGGTGAAGGGTATTTTATAAAAACAAAGCTATATTCAACAATAGCTGAAGCTCAAGCTCCAGCACTTGGCCAATACATTGGAGGATTTGGTGTAGCCCAGTTTGTAGTAGGTATAGGGGGGTTCATGTTCATTATCTACAAATTCATCAAGGAAAAGACTGACTCTCTGGCATTTTTAATCATCTTTTCCACAGTATCCATTTATATGAGTTTTACAGCTGCCAGATTTAACATAACTGCGTCACCAGCATATGCTATAATGGGAGGTGCATTATTATACTACTTTGCAGATATACTAAAACTTTCAAATGTAAAGGACGATACCAGAACTAAAAAAGCTTTTAGAAAGAGAAGTGGTATAAAAGGAGACATATCATGGCTTCAGGCTGTGATGGTTATCATAGTTGTATTTGGAATATTAATACCTTCAGGATTAGGAGTAATGTCAGCAGCAGTCCCTGTGAATTCGGCAACTGGAGTAAATCACCAGGTTTATTCAGCTCTACCATCATTTGCAAAGCCTCCAACATACCTCGCTAATGAAAGTGCATATTTTGGAACAACAGGTTCCCAAATAACAAATAGCAGTTCCCCACTATCACTATCAATGGCCTGGCTTGCAGAGCAGCAAGCAAACCTTTCTCTTGCAGATAAGCCAGCTTATGTGAATTGGTGGGATTATGGATTCCAGGAACTTTATCAGGGAAATCACCCAACAGTGGCTGATGACTTTCAACAGGCCTATCAGGTAGCCGGTCAAATTCTACTTTCCACAAATGAATCTCAAATAGTGGCCCTTTTCTCATCAAGGCTTATGCAGGCATCTCTGGATAACTCAAGTGGAAAATTCTCTCCAGCTTTACAGAGCGTATTGTCACAGTATTTTAACAATTCAGAAATAACACTACTTGAAAATATCTACAAGAATCCAATGAACTATAAACAATGGATTGCAGACAATTCAACAATCTATGGTAAGTTTAACACAAGCATAACATCAGCAAATGCTTATTACGCACTTGAAAAAGGTCAACTCGCATCAAAGCTAAGTCTTCCGAACCTGATTAATTTCTATCAGGAGATACAACAGGCAACGGGTTGGAGTATTCAATACATACAGGTTGATCACACATTATTCCCATTATCTGCAACTAATACTGGAACGTTCTATGCACCAGCTTATTTAACTGACACACCAGCCTACTCTACATCATCCGGTGCAATTGTTCCATATGAGTATTATCAGATTTATGCAGTTACCACAAACGGGACGTTCCCTCTTAACCAAACGCCTGTAACTGCAACTGTCACATCATACGAGCTGGGTTATACACCAGCATTTTACAACACCACCATATACAAAGCACTGGTTGGTCTTCCACCATCCGCTGTCGGTCAAACCAATGGAATTCCCGGTCTCTCATATGGTAGCACCCGATATACAATGGAACCAGCATTTAACATGAGTAATTTTGAAATATGCTATGAAGGAGTGCCTTACAATCCATATACTAATTATTCGAGTCATCCAAATGACTTCTCCATAATTTCGCTTCAAAAAGCATATTCTCTTGAGCATTCTGGAAAGGGAACGGCGTTTATATTCCCTGGATTATCTTCCATTATTCAATCATCCGATCCAATTCTGAGATACTTCCCAGGAGCTATAGTTGAAGGTCAGGTTAAAACCCCCAGTGGAATACCACTTCCTGGAATAAGGGTAACTGTATATGATCAATATAATATCCCGCATAGCACAGTTTTGACTAACAAGAATGGATTCTATAACATTACCGTTCTTCCCGGAAATGATACGTTAATTTATTCTTACGGTGCATTAAACAAGGAATTCTTGGAGGGACAAAACTTTTTAACAGCCAAAAAGGTAGTGATAAGCAGAACAATGGCAGAAAGAAAAGTTATTGGAATAAATGAAACGACGGGACTGCCTAATTACTACATTCAAAAGAACGTTGTAACGGCGCCCACCTCAGCTTCAGGTAGTGTTACAATTGAAAAACCTAAATCGTCTGGGTATACTTCAACAAAGATTAATAGCGGAAAGGTCAAAATAAGTAATTCTACGTCTGGACAGGTGTTTCTCGCTCCAATAGTAAATGGAAATTACAAATTTGTTAACATTCCCATAGGAACTTACAATGTTAGCGTAATTTCAAACAACTCTGTATATAAAAATGTAAACACTATCTCCATATCCAATGGATCAAGTACATCAAAAAATCTCCTTGTATACGAAAATAGGCTTAATATTAATGTACAATCTGGAGGCAAGCCCGTTTCGTATGCTGCTGTAATGGTAGGAAATAAAAAATTGTTAACCAATAGTTCAGGAGAAGCATATGTAGCATTAGATTCAGGCACGTATAGGATTAATGCAAGCCTTGGAAATTTGGTTTCTGGAATCAACGATGTATCTTTCACATCATTGAATACTACAAAGAGCATAACGTTAAATCTTCAATTAGGAGTAAATCTCACGGTATTACTAAAAGGTCCAATTGTAAATGGCAATCTATCATTGCTTGAAAATGGTGATTTGAGTACTTATACTAATCTCACCAATCTAGGTTCCAATGAATTTAGAGGTATGGTATCGCCAGGATATTATACAATTTATAAAACAAGTGGAAATTATGTGGCATTCGGTTCATATAATATAAACGAAACAACAGTCATTAAAATATCATTCGCAAAAGGTTACGCAACATCAATAATAAACAATAACTTAAATCTCTCTAAATATTCAGGATCCATAGGAGTTATTTATGGTAACAATGTTCTTCAGTACGAAGATGCTACGCTGAAAAATGTCACATTCATTCTTCCTGCAGAAAATAATTATGGAATATATGAGACTTTGAGTAGAGCAGGAAAGAACTACTATGCTTCGAGAGTAGAGCCAATATCAACAAGCCAAAATGTTTATTTGTCACCGCAAAATGCTACGGTTGAAAAAGTTGAGATTTTTAACCCTGCAATATCTGCTTCCTTTAACTCTTTATCCGCACTAAACTCGGGAATAAGCATCTTTAAACTTGCCAAGCAGCCATTCGAAGCAGCAAATGTTTCTGGAGGATATGCTTCAATCTACACGCAGACCTCTTCATTAAGCAACTTTGAACTAAAAGTATACGGCGATGGATATTTTGCCAGTTCATACAAGTTAACTCCAAGTGTAGCCATAGCTCTAAACGTCAACCTAAAATTAGTGACCTTAAACTTCAAGCCAGTAATGAGTTCCTCCCCATTAAACGGTGAAATAAATATAGGAGGCACAACATCACAAACATCCCAGATAATTAATGGTACAGCAAAACTAACACTGCCATCAGGGAGTTACGTATTCAAAGTTAATGGTGGCAATATGTTTGTATTTAACTACACAAATTCCTTTACTGTTGGCGCTATAAATGAGAGTCTTAACATTTCATTTAAACCTGAAGTCTCATTATCCATAGTAAATGTAAACACTGCATATATCTACGGAAAGAGCGGTAAATTAATTACCAATCCGACTGAAATATTGCCTGGTAACTACACTGTTTACTCCATTTCTAGAAGTATGAAAAGTTCCATACAGGAGGTAGATATCACACAAAATACTTCGATCTCCGCAACATTGATGCAATCGTACAACCTGAGCATTCTAAACAATTTAAATGGAAAAGTGAGTCTTACTCTGATCTTCAATGGTGAAAAAATTGTGATGCCTGGACTGAAGAATTTATTACCAGCAGGTAGCTATAATGTTAATTTGACATCCCATCTAATAACTAATAGTGGCGAATATGTGCTAACTGGAAACAAAAACATTCAACTTAATGCACCAACTTCACTGACCCTCAGTATAAAGAATGAAACATTCAGTACAGATGTTATGGGTAAACTAAGCGTTTCGAGTGGTTCTAACTCAGGCTTTTTCGTAAATATTTACAGAAATGGATCCCTTGTTGTTAAGACTACCACAAGCAACAAAGGGAATTTCTCAGTAGACCTTCAAAATGGGAATTACACGTATTACACATATTCATCACAGTACATGATGGCTGGAACCGGAATTATTACGGTGAATCCATTTATTAACAGAGAGAATATTACTGTAACTGCATCAAATGCTCATTTTATATCGCTTTTCACCTATGTAAGTGGAGTAGAAAAGGCAACGACAGTAAATGTAACACTTAATAAGGAACTATTCAGAGTAACATCGAACGGATATCCTCTGATCTTACCATCAGAAAATTATTCCTTCTCATCTTATATCTCACGCAGTGTTACTGTGAACGGTTATAGTACCTCTTATCTATACCAAACTTCAAAGTCTGTATTTACAAACACAACGAAAGACATTAATCTGATGCTGAGCAAGGTTTTGATTGGAAATATAACTGTATCACAAAATACCATAAGTAAAACATCAGAATATAACACCGTGACATATTATATAACTTTGAAAAATCACTTAAACTCGATGGAGAATATAACACTTTCCTCTGGGAGCAGTTCCTGGGCTATGAAATTCAATAAAACTACAATAAACAATTTGCCTATCAATGGTTCAGTAAAATTGCAGTTAGTGTTGAACAATACTGCAATGGTTCCAGATGGAATCAACAGAGTACCTATAGAAATTAAATACTCTGGGGGTCAATCGCAGGATTTCGTTAAGGTTAACATAACTAAATATGCAAACTTTGAAATACAGCAGATTTACACTGCCCCTGGTTATAATAACGGAACATCAGTATTATCATACAAACTTATAAATACGGGGAATACCGCGGATAACATATCCCTTTCAATGAATTCAACCAGCATACAAACGTTGGTTCATGATTCATGGAATGTTAGCTTCCAGTACAATGGGAAGACTATTAGTTACATAGCATTGAATTACTCACAAACTAAGGTAATAAATGTAGTTTTTAAGCCAGGAAAAGTTCCGTCACCTTCCTTTGATATCACCATTAATGCAAATCTAACAAATACCAATGTTGTTAGATATGTCAATATTCATTACACTTCTCCAGATGCACCTGGAATAACTGTGTATTCAAAAGGCCCTGGTATTATATCTAACTATACTGGTGATCCCTTTGTGACCGTTGAGTATGGAATAATTATAATTGCTATAGCTGTAATTGGTGGGATAGCAGGAGTTGCTATAAGGGGGAGAAAGAGAAAATGAATAAGAAATTACTAATCATAATCTTAATAGCATTTACACTGATAGTCACAGCTGTTCCATCAACATTTCTTTCACAAAATTCAACAATTTCACACCAAAACAATGGTTCTTATCAAAGAATTTCTGCTAAACAGGACAAAATATATACTTCAACTAACGGATTCTCAGCGGTATTATCACCAATTTCTGCAGTTTATGAGGGACAACATTTTACAATGTTTGTAAATGCAACTTCAGGCTATTCCAATTACACAGCCACGTTATATCTTGGAGCAAATTATGATAAAGGAATGTCTCCACTCAACTCAACACATGAGAGTTCGAAAAGTGGATATTTCGAATTTAATATCACAGCTCCTGAGGCAGATAACCAGACAATATATGGATCAATCTATCTGACCGCTTCATTTTATGGCACCCCAGTCAATTATACATCCGAATTCCACGTAAATGTCTATGCTCCTGTGAGATTGTATGCAGAGGTATATAATTCTAACTACATTCCTTATTATAACGTTACTATCAGTTTTGTAATAAACGGAGCAACATTCAAAACAGACACAATCAGTAAGCTTACTCCCTATTCAAAAGAAAAGCTAAATATAACTGTCAGTTCCAACGTTCTGGACTATGGCAAGGTAAATACACTTGAAGTGAAGGTTCTCAATGCTGCCTCTTATAAAAATGGTGTTTCTGTTTCTTACTCATCAAAATTCTTCTATGGATCTCCACCAAACTATAGCTGGATATATTATATTTCAGGAATAGTAATCATATTCATGGTTTTTCTTGTTCTCTCTTCAGGCAGAGGAAGGGGTACAAAGCAACCCAAATGGAAGAATAGAAAAGATAAACCAAAAAAGATTGCTAAAAAATAATCATAAAAAAGCTTTAATTGTTACAAATTCTCTTTCTATTTGTGTTCTTCTTTTACTTTTCTTTATTCTTTGAACCTTTTCTTTGTTAAAATTCTCTATATTCGCTATCCTTGCAGCAGAGATTACGTTATCATGAGTTTTATGGGGCATACTCGTACCACCTTCATCAACAATATCAATTGGCACATCTACATTTTTCAGTTCCTGGATAATCTTCTCTCTGTTTGGTTTATCACCATTTCCTATCCTTATGGACATAAAGTGGGTGTTATATCCCATTATTATATTTTCTATATTTTCAGCCACAGAAAAAACATCTCCAAGTTCAAAAGCTTCGATTAAAACTCTATCTGCCAGCACAGCCACACCTGGCTTTGGCCCGGGATCAATTCCTATGAATATCTCATTAAATAATTTCTTATCCAGTAGATATGGTATTGCGCGTCTTATAGCTCTCATTGCATCGTTATCCCTTATTTGTTCAAATTGAATATCAGCATCATCAACAGAACTCAGTACAACCGGCACATCTGAAGGTATATCATTAGGTTTTTCTATGGAAACAAAAGGCACATTCCATTCTTTTAAAAGATGAAGCACCCTATAATAGAACCTGAAATCAAGGGTGTAAATTCCCAACCTTGCCATTCAGTAATCAAATCAATTGAAACATTAAAAAGTTTTTGTATTCCTAATAACAGTTACTTTTTGGTCAATAGCAATTTATTTTATTCATTTTTGTTAGGGTTTAACTGTTTTCCTATCATTTCATCAGCTATTTCTATGAACTGTCTTTCCATCCCTCTTGGAATAGATCCACCGGCGGCGATATCGTGTCCTCCTCCAGAACCACCTACCTTTTCTGTACATTCCTTCATTACCTTAGATAGATTAAGTCCCCTTTCAACCATTCTTCTATTTCCTCTTGATGAAATAAGTGTACTGTCATCACCTACGTTAAAACCTATTACAGGTTTATCCTGGTCAAGAAGATACAGCATAAGCTGTCCGGATATGGCTCCAGCCATCTCAGATCCTGGGGCATAAAAGAACTGTAAGTTCTTTTCCTTTGTAATGGATTTGTATGATCTTGTTATGTAGTCTATTAGCCTCGTTTCATATTTTCTCTTGTTTGAAATCATTTCGTTTTTAAGCGAATTATTTCCCATAAAAAATTCAATTGGAATATTGTTATCACCATTTTTGGAGTTTGCATCTATTATTTTTGCAAGTAATGAAGCTGAAAAACCATTATTGAAATACATTTCATCCTTCTCTAGATAAGACATAGCTTCAGAATGGGCACCCTGAAATGAAAGAACGTATCCGAGATAACTTCCAAGTTTTAATGTGTCCTCTCTTGTCAAATCCTCTGGTTTTGTCTCTGGATTTATGGATAATTTTTCAAGCACTTTTCTTGTGCCTTCAAGTGATCCTGAAATATTTTTTATAAAAGGGTCAACGGAATATACAAGCGCATCAAGTATAGATTCACC
>JAMDCG010000044.1 GCA_023489425.1 Thermoplasmatota archaeon | reverse complement strand
CCACTTAAAGTAAAGTGAAACGACTGTTGGTGTATTTTTCACCCTTTTTGTTATACGAATATGTTCCATCATCTCACAGCCACCCCAACAAGCTCCTCCAGGTTATTAATTCCATTGGATATCATATATTTCTCCAGATCCCCCGTAATTCTCATGAATATACTTCTACCGTACTTCATAAGAGCAGTTCCTATCTGGAACACAGATGCCCCGGCCATTATGTATTCAAGTGCATCAATGTAACTGGATATCCCACCAACGCCTATTATGTCAATCTCTGTTTCTTTCCTTACTTCGTAAACACATCTTAGTCCTACAGGTTTAATTGCTGTGCCGGACATTCCCCCATAACTGTTTGTGAGAACAGGTCTTCTTGCTTCAATATCAATGGCCATAGCCCTGACTGTATTAATCAAGACAAGGGCATCCGAGTCAGAAGCGGCTCTTGAAATCTCTGATATGGAGGTAACATTTGGACTGAGTTTGCTCCAGACCGGTATTTTAATGGTACCCTTCAGGGTTTTTACAATTTCCTTGACCAGAACCGGATCACTTCCAACTTCAGATCCGAAGCCCTGAACGTGCGGGCAGGAAAGATTAAGTTCTACAGCACTAACTCCAAAGTCCTGCATTTTTAGGGCCAATTTAAGGAAATCATCTGTATTTGAAGCAAAAATACTACCGATCACAGGTTTTTTTGCCGTAAGGGCAATCTTAATCTCCTCCTCAAACGAATCAATTCCTGGGTTAGGGAGACCCATTGCATTAATCAGATAGGTATCTTCAGGAACCACTACTGGTGAAAAATAGCCGTTTCTTTCTTCAGTACCTATGGATTTGGTAACTACTGCCCCGGCTCCATCCTCCAGAACTCTTTTCATTGTATATCCATTCTCATCAAGAATTCCAGATGCAAGTATGGCAGGTGATTCAAAACTAACTCCTCCTGTTTTAACGGCTAAGGAAACCATCTATCTCAGGACTTCATCATATTAGATTATTTTATTGTTTCATAAATTCTACGGAAAATATGTGTCATCACCTTATTTCAACGCTTAACCGAGAACTCTCGTTTTCTAAGAATAAATATTGAGTAATCTACCCGCGATTTTTCAGCAGTCTATTCTTAATTCTTCTGGAAAATTTTCAAGGGGAATAATATTTGGTCCCCTATTGAGAAATGGGCCATAATAGAAAAAGACTCCTGGAACATTGAATATTTTACATGATAGATACATATTTCCAGTCAGGCTATGAAACATGTGAGCCTTTTCACTATCTGAACATCGCATTACAAGTTCGTCTGTAACATCAAGGAATTTTTTTATAGTGTCTATTTCCAGAGTATCGTTTATAACCACTCTCGACGCGCCTGACACTATTATATCCATTAAATCATTTTCTTTATACGGATATGCCATCAAAGTAAATTCAATATATTTGGAAAGTTCATTATACATTTTGAAGTTAAAACGGTAATGTGTTATTGCATCAAGATCAACAACAAAAGCTTCGTCGTAAGGGACCTTTGCCAGTTCTTCCATGTCTTCCATGCCTTCGATTTTACCTCTGTTTATGATCAAACAATGCATGTTAAGTGTAAGTTTCTCCATAAGAAAATGTTTTCTATAAATTTTGAATGCCATCATCTCAGGAAACAGTTGTATTCACTTTTAAAGTGTGGAGATATTCCTGTCAAAGGAGATGATCTCTCAACCCTTACTTTACTCATACTCCTGTCAGTAAAGATGGCTGAAAGTTAAAATAATATGCATAATCTTTTCTAACAATAATGCTTCACATTTTTATTTTTTCCAAAACAATTGTAAAAATAGTAGTACTGTTATCACTTATCATGATACTGTTTAACAGTAATAAATCTAAAATTTTTTCTGCCATATCCTTTATTCATCGTTTTAATTCAGATATTATAAATATTTCCTATTTAAATACAAAACAAAACTATTTATTATGCTAATGTAATACATTATCAATGATGGATTTAGTTTCCTCCTATTATGCAAAGGCTGATAGAATTCTTGTGCCAATGGCAAAAGGGGAAAGTTCTAGAAGAGCTTTTGAGTTTGCCAGCGACTTTGCAAAGGTCTTTGGTTCAGAAATAACAGCACTTACAATAAAGGACGAATCCAAGGAAGTTACATGGAGTGACAAGGTTGCTGTAGTTATGCAGGCATACAAGGAATCAAGTCAAAAAGGACTAAAGGTTATTCCAAAGATCCAGAGCGCAAGAAATGTTAGGGAAGGTATAATTAGAGAAGCAAATTCGAAGAATTATGATCTTGTTCTGTTCAGTTCCAGATCAAGATCGGGGGTCTCAACTTCTCTATTTGGAGGTATAGGAGATTATCTAATCAAGCATTCAAAGAACACAACAGCATCTCTTTCTATTAAAAGGAGTACATATCCATACAGGAAAATTCTGGTACCAATGAGCGAGAGACTCAATACACGTAAATCAGTATACCTTGCTGCTATCATGGCAAAGGTTCTAAACGCTAAATTTTACCTCTGTGATATGAGATCGTTCGATAAAAAGAAAATTCATGGTTTTAAAACGCTGATGAACGCGGAGGTATGGAAGGAGCTTAAACTTGATTACGAAATTTCTGACATATACGGAAGCGATCTGAGAGATTCAGTTCTTCAAAGGATTTACTCCACATCTTCAGATTTTGTGGTACTTGGCGTAAGACCTGATAGTTATTCAAATGTAAGAATAAATTCAGATATTAAAAAAATAATAAAGGATGCACCAATAGATTCAGTTTTAATTAAGAGATGAGCTTTGTAAGACATTATTATTCATAAGGAATATTATGATCTGTACATCAATGTACATTATGTTAACATAATATGAACCAAATATTGGGAAATTCTGTCTTTCAGTTGAATTGATTGTGTTGTTTAAGAAACTGCTCACAGGTTTTAATTTCAGGGTTACATTTACTGAACTTGCAAACGATACAATTGAATTTGCAACCCTCGGCTCTTCCAGTAATGCAGCTGATAGTGGGATATTAGGATCTAACCCAGAATCAGAATCCATTATTACTTCTCCTGGGATTTTAGAAACTGAAACGTTCTTGTTCATCTGCTCAAATTCCTGTAAATTTTTCTCCAACTGCAGTAGAGATGCATTTGTATTTGGTGAGCAGCAGAGAGCACCTGAGGATGATTGGTTAAAGTCTATGGCAGAAGGCCTGGGCTGGAAAAAGTATGATCTGTTAAAAGCCTGAGCAAGATAATAACTGCCGAAAACCTTTCCGTTAATCTTTATTTGATTACCATTCCCGGTTCCTGGATCAACCTTTTCAGTTATTAGTGCAGTGGCTGTTGGGATCACCAGTCCGAGAAGTACAAATATAATCACTGCAATTACAAGAGACCCTCTAAATATCCTCAATATTTCTTTCCAGTTTACCATAAAATACCCACCCCCAGAAGCAAATGATAGATCAGGCCGATGGCTATAAACGGCAGGACAACTCCCCCGAAACCGTAAATTGTGATATTTCTTTTTAAAAGCTCATCTACAGTTGAGGGCTTAAATCTTACCCCTCTTATGGCCAGTGGAATTAAAAGTGGAATTATTATTGTATTGAAAATTAAAGCAGAGGTTATGGCAAGCAGAGGATCAGTAAATCCAAGTATGTTTATGAATGAAAGTACCGGAAAAGCATAAAAAATTGCTGGTATTATTACAAAATATTTTGATATATCATTTGCAATACTAAATGTTGTTAGTGAACCTCTCGTTATGAGAATCTGCTTTCCTAAGAATATTACATCCATCAATTTCGTTGGATCATTATCCAGATCGATCATGTTTGCAGCGTCTTTTGCGGCCTGTGTTCCATTATTCATAGCAAGTCCCACATCTGCCAGAGCAAGTGCCGGAGCATCATTTGTACCATCTCCAACCATGGCCACCATTCTCTGCTGATTTTTTTCTGCTTCAACCTTCATGTATTTATCCTGAGGCTTACTATTTGCAACAAATTCATCGAGTCCCGCCTCTCTTGATATGTACTCTGCAGTAAGTTCGTTATCCCCAGTACACATAACGGTTTTGATATTCATCGTTTTCATGGTTTTAATTCTCTCATTTATCCATGGCTTTATGATATCATTGAATTCTATTGCTCCAATTACCTGGCTGTCCAGTACAAGTACCATTGCTGTCCCCCCTCTACTTGAAATTTCGGCACATATGGCATCTATGAAATTGTCCTTTTGTCCCAGTATATCCCATATAGCATGGGGCGAACCTTTGTACAGCTTATGTCCCTCATAACTTATTCCACTGAACTTCGTTTCTGATGAGAAGGGAACGAATTCAGCATTATTTATCCTGTACTTTTCAAGTTCTCCATAACGTTCTGACACATATTTTACAAGGGAAATTCCCTCTCTCGTTTCATCTAAATATGAGCTCTGATAGCAGATCTTTGCCATTTCTTCTTCTGATATTCCTTTATTCGGATATATCTTGGAGGCGTCACGTTCGCCCATTGTAATAGTACCGGTTTTATCGAGAATTATTGTATCAATATCACCAGCATTTTCTACTGCTCTTCCACTTTTGGCTATGATATTGAACTGAGAGACCTTATTAATGGCTGCCACACCCAAAGCAGGGAGTAGTGCACCAATAGTTGTTGGAATCAGTGTGATCAGAAGTACTACGAGAATGATCAGATTTACATGATCTGATAGAAAATCCCCAAGGGGAAATATTGATGATGTAACAACGATGAATACCAGGGTTAGTCCAGCCAGTAATATTGAAAGTGCTATTTCGTTTGGAGTCTTCTTTCTAACAGATCCTTCGACCATTTCAATCATCTTGTCCAGAAATGTTTCTCCCGGGTCTGCCGTAATTCTTATCTTAATACTGTCATCAAGAAAGGTTGTTGAACCGGTTACACTGTCGCCATTTACCTTGAATACGGCCTTCGATTCACCTGTAATTGCGGATTCATTGAAATATCCTCTGCCTTCGGCTATCTCACCATCAGTTGGTACCATTTCATTCTTCCTGACCTCTACAATCATGCCTTTCCTCAGTTCAGAAGAATCCACAATTTTCTCCGTTGTGCCATCTATTATTCTTCCGGTGGTTTCTTTCTTCATTTTTTTAAGAGTTGCCGTTATATTTCTGCTCTTTCCCTCTGCAAGCGCTTCCCCAAGAGTTGAAAAGAATATGGTAAGAAATAAGAGTACAACGACTGAAATATAGAAAGGTACATACAGCCCACTCATTTCGAGGTGATATGCCTGATGGAAGACAATGAGATATAATGAAAAAAGGAGGGCCATTTCTGTTATGAACATCACAGGATTCTTATATAGCTTCCGGGGATCAAATTCCTTAAGAGCATTTATAACTGCTTCAGCGTAACTGTTCATAAAACACCTCTAATAATAAGGGAAAACGTTCTTCCCCAGCTCAATAGCGGTCCAACTGCAAGAATTGGGAAGAAAGAAAGTAATCCTAAAAGCAACATGGTGAAAAACAGCATCATACCAAACCAGAATGACCCAATATCAAACGTCCTTCCATACAGCACTTTCGGTTTTTTAGATGCAAAGGACTGAGCTATTACAAGCTGAAAAGCCATAATTGGGAATCTCCCCATTAGCATAATTATACCATCTATTATGTTAAAAAATGCAGTATTGGTAGCAAATCCACCTACCTCGGATCCATTATTTGAAGCAGCTGAGGCAAATTCATAAAGAAGCTGCGTTATTTGATCCGGTCTTGTGTTTACAAAGGAACTCATCAATATGGGTGACAAAAGCAGTACTATCCCCAATGGTACAATAATAATTAGTGGATGGGTGATAAGACTGTAAGTTGAATACTTCATTTCCTTCGCACTAACTTTGAGACTCATAATTTCTGGAAGTTTTCCTACCATTAGGGAAACTATGAACACTGTAAAAATAACGTACGAAAAAATATTCAAGATGCCCGTCCCAACTCCTCCAAGGGGATCGTTGAGGAGAAGAGGAAACAATATACCCAGAATACCAGCAGGTGTATAATCAATAAGAGCAGAATTAGCAGCACCCGTAGATGTAAGCGTAGCTCCTGTCGAAAATATGGAACTCTGGGAAATTCCAATGGCAGTTTCCTTTCCTATGAAGTTGCCTCCATAGTTAAATCCGAGATTGGCCATTGCTGGAATTCCTGATATTTCTCCAAAGAAAGTCAGTAAGGCACTGAATATGAACAATGCAACTATAACTCCATATATTACTCTTCCAAATTTTCTATTATTAAGTGCCTGACCCAGAGCAAATATTGAGCCAATTGGGATGATCGTAAATGAGACAACTTCAATTAGGTTGGAGATCCAATCTGGATTTTCAAATGGATACCCTGCATTGGCCCCGTAAAAACCTCCTCCGTTTGTTCCAATGTTTTTAACACCTTCTAAAGAGGCTACAGGTCCAATCGGTATATTCACCGTCATCTTTCCGAAAAATGGGTGGATTATGATGCTTGAATAGGTGGTGTCTGGAACTCCAACTATTATTAGTAATACGGTGGCAAGGAGTGAGAGTGGTAGGATTAAATCAAATATGGCGACTAAAAAGTCATGAAAGAAATTTCCAAGTTTTTTATCGTCATTCATGATTCCCCTGACGAAGGCCATTGAAGCTGCAAATCCTGTACCTGCAGAAAGAAACATCAGGCCAATTATAACCACAGTTAAATCCAAATATGTGAGTGTGGTTGGTGATGAGTAATGCTGCAGATTTGTATTCGTAAGAAAGCTTATAATCGTATTAAAGGTAAGACTTGGGGACATGACATCCTGACCAGGGGCTTTAAAAAAGTACCCCTGAAAAATTAAAAAAAGAAATGAAATAGTTCCTGCAACAAAATTAAAAATTATAAGTGATATAAAGTAACCCTTAAAGGAATATGTCTTGTTTCTATCTACACCTGCTACCTTTTCAATGAAACCTATAATCGGATCAGTATACTTCCGCAGTTTTGTATTTTCTCCTGTATAGAGTTTCTTGATATATGGTGCAATCATATAACCAAAGAAGCTTATGATTATGAGGTAGAGGGCAATAATTATAACACCCGAAACTATTCTATTATTAACAAAAAATGCCGACCAGAAATTTCCAGTCGCTGTAATGCCAGTACTCATATTTTCTCAGCTCGAATTATACTATAGAGCAAATATGCACAGCTAATCGCAACGACCAAAATAGGCACAATCAACCACTCTGTCTCTATGTACATTTCTATCTTCAATTAACGGGCTTATAATAAGTTTTTCAGAAAAACTTATGTAGTTAAATTGTAAAAACTGCAACTTAAAATTTGGGAATATTAACTATGGGCTTCAATATATATTATAAAGGTTTTACATTTTATAATCAACATTGTTTATTGTTGAGATAAAAATCAAAACCATCTTTTAAACCCCTGTTTAGGTCAAATCAAATCGTTGGTGCATATGGAAAAAAGAAAAATGTTCAATGGTAATATTTTAAAAATAAGGAATAGGGCCTTCAAGGATTCACTTTATAAACTAACCTCTAACCTACCTATTACAGAAAAAGAAAATACAATAATGTTTGACAAAAATTCTAAAAGTCATAGCTTCAGTTAAGGAAGTTACTCCTTTAGAGCAAATCTAAATTATCCCGGGACTCTACACCAAACAGTTTTTTAAATTCAAATATTTTAATTGCATCTTTAAATTTTAATTTGTTCAGGCTATCTTCTTTCCCATATAATAAGAATATCTTTCATATCCAAGTTTCATGAAATATTCCCTCACACCAACTCCACTTATAACCAGAATTTTTGATTCATTGAACTCTTCCCTGGTTATTCTTTCGGCTTCCTGAACCAGAGACTTCCCTAAACCTTTGTGCTGATAGTTGGAATTCTCGTGAGTGCCAATGGGAACAATATTTCCCACTACCCTAAGTTCACGTATCATACCTGTATTTTTGGTCTCATCAAGAAATGAGTCGTCCTTAATATGTCTCAGTCTGAGATACCCTGCAATGTCTTGCTTGCTATCCTCAATAGAAAGGA
>JAMDCG010000039.1:2940-8474 GCA_023489425.1 Thermoplasmatota archaeon | reverse complement strand
TCCTGTAAAGCTTTCAATGCGTTAAGTTTTTGTGGTAGTTCATCCGAATTAGCTGAGTTTAGATCCGATTCTGCCTGCAATATCTCTTTATTAAAAAACCCAGGGTCTTCTTTAACTTCCACCGTTTCTCCGGTTGAAATCCTCTGAACTATGTACCACACTCCTGCCTGTTCTCTTACATCCTGTGTCCCAAACCTTACTCTTGTTCCAGTAAGATAAGATGCTGCATCTCCAAGACATGGACTATTCCTTGAAATTGATCTCAAATCTGTTCGATCGATTATGGCACCACGAAACAGATCTCCTAATGCTACAGATAATGCATACACCCCTCTGTACAGTCCATCACACGCATGACCATGGAACTTTACAAGATCTTCAAAACTAATTTCTTTAGCCTGTTTGCTGTATCTACCATGGCTAGATTCTGTGTCTAGAACTTTGAATGATGGTAAATTATTTTTGTACATCAATCCACCACTATTCAGAATGACAGGACAGTATATCCTTCAACCGCATATCTGGAAAAAGCATCTCTTGCGAATTCTAGATCTATTCCATTTCTGGAGAATGTGTCTTCCATTTTCCAGTTCTTGACCTGATTTGAACACGCTTCTATGGAGATTCCAGACTCTCTTAATTCCTTAATTAGTTCAAGCATTTCATTATTATCTTGCCCTTTTTCAAGAGCTCTTACTCCACCCGTGAAAAGGAATAACTCCACTCTTTCTACGCCATTTTCTTCCCTGGCTTCATCAATTCTTTTTGCCACGTGAAGACCCGCCATTACTTTATCTCTCTGGTCCAATCCTGAAATTATGACTATTGCTATTTTAGCTCCCATTATATTACCTAATGAGTATATGCTAATATACTAATAAAACTTTCTTTAGAGAGATGAAATTTTGAGATTTCCTCCCTTTTTGTCTAAAATAGATAGAAGGATTCGATATGAAGTAAAATTAATTTAATGAAGTTCAATTTCTGATTTCTATATAAAAACTCTGTTTAAAATGGGGCTGCCCGGATTTGGACCGGAGTCTCAGGCTCCCAAAGCCCGTAGGATACCAAGCTACCCCACAGCCCCATAGTAAGGGAGAGTTTACGAATAAATAAAAAGTTAACTACAAGCAACGCCAAATTTGATGAATTGAGAGAACAGTTAAAATGGAGTTGATTTGGATGTGAATAATATACGAAGTTTTTTCTTTAGTACTAATATAACCAGTAATCGTGCTTTCCGAGAATAGGATAGAGAGAGGTTTTAATTTTTTGCTGCTTTCAAGAGCAGTTAGAAGTGGCGCACTAAGCTTTTCTGCGATTGCCTATCCACTGTATCTAAAGATCCTGGGATTCAGTAACCTCTATGTGGGTTTTCTTACTGGATTTGTTGTAGTATTTACCGTGATCCAGACTATGATTCTTGGTGTTCTGGGTGATCGGATTGGTTATAAATATTCAATGATAATTGGTGAAATATTTCCACTTATTTCAACAGCTGTGCTCTTTTTTGTGACCTCAGGACCGCTAATTTATCTTTCAGTAATAGGTGGGATTGCAGGAGGCCCTGGCGGTATGAGAGGTGCTTTTTCCCCAGGATCAACAGCACTTGTGGCTAAAAACTGGAAAGAACCAAGCGATAGAGTGAAGAAACTCGGACTGATGACAACTGTTGGGTCCATATTTGCTGTCGTGGGAGGTGCGATGGTTATAAGCAGAAGTGATGTATCAACTTTTGTAGGAAATGCTGGATCCTACAGGACTCTTTTCGGAATTAGCTTTTTTCTGGTTCTGATATCATTTATATCACTTTTTCTTGTTGCTGAAAGAAAATCAGAAAAGAAAAAAACAGGTTTCGTTGGGAAAGGTTCGGTTAGACATATAGGAAAAACTGTTTTAGCTAATGCATTCAACGGTGCTGGGATAGGAATATCAATGCCCATACTTTCATTATGGTTTTCAGAGATGTATCCATCATCCACAACAACCACAATCGGGATTGTATTCACAATATCATATATATCAACTGCAATAGGTTCATACATTTCGTCAATATACAGGAAAAGAGGGGAAAAAGCAGCAAAGATTGGTTCCTATGGAAGAATGCTTCAGGGATTGCTGATGATTCCCCTTGCCCTTTCACCATATTTTTATATTGCCGGGATTTTTTATATATTCCGGGCAGGAATAGCAGGTTTTGGATTACCATCCAGGAGCAACATTAATGTAAGTGGGTTGAAAGAAGGTGATTATGGTGCTGGAACTGGATTACAGGCAAGCGCTGCAAGAATCGCACAAACTACTTCTGGAGCTTCTGGAGCACTGATGGATGTATATCTGCCATTACCGGAAATAGCTGGCGGTATAATTCAGTTCCTCGCTGGTGTTGCATATTACGATCTTTTTGCGCGAAAAAAGAAACCTGAAGTTGATGAGATTATTCAAGGACCTTCAGATAAATGATAAGGGATAAAAATATTAAAGCATCTTTTTACCTTAACTTAGACCCTTAACAACTTATAAAAGAATGGAATATGGAACTATGGACCCTTTTGAACCAGTAAATATAGGAGACTTGACGGTGAAAAATAGGTTTGTTATGGCACCCATGATTTCTAATCTGGCTGATCCAAACGGTTTCACCAATGAAATTCACACTTCTTATCTAGAACAGAGAGCAATAGGTGGATTTGGGATGATTGTTACTGAGTATTCATATATAGACTCACCCATGAGCAGGGGATCTAGAAATGAGCTTTCCTTTGTTTCCTACGATCAGGCACCCAGATTGAAAAGACTCACAGAGAGAATTCATTCCCATGGTACGAAAGTGTTTGCACAGCTGGTGCATGCTGGAGGCAAGGCTCTTGCAGAGTACTCAGAAAACCCAAGAGCACCATCTTCCATGCCGTACCTTGGCAGGGAGACCGATGAACTTACCTTGGAACAGATAGAAGATATTGAAAATTCGTTTCTTAAGGCAGCGAAAATAGCCGAGAAATCTAACTTTGATGGAATTGAACTCCATGGTGCACACGCATATTTGATACAGGAATTCCTGTCCCCTTCGCTGAATAAGAGGAAAGACAGGTATGGAAATGATTTTGCAGGTAGATTAAGATTCCCTCAGGAAATAATAGACCTTATAAGAAAGGAAACTGGCCTAAAGATTGGTATCAGGCTCAGCCTTTATGAAGATGAGGAAGATGGGTATGATTCTGATTATGGACTTAAAATAGCCAATTCTCTGAAAAATTTAGATTATGTTCATTTCTCTGCTGGAAGAACGGCCCCACCGGGTTCTTCGGCCTCATATTATTCTGAGAGAAATCATATTGGTAATAGGCTAAAGAAGAAACCAGATATAACAACAATAATGGTTGGGTCAATTGTTGATATTGAATCTGTAAGAAAGGCTCTTGAAAAGAGTGATTTGGTTGCCATAGGTAGGGCTGCACTGGCAGATCCATACTTTCCACTTAAGCTAAAAGCTGGCATGATGCCAAGACCATGTATCAGATGCAATCAGGCCTGCAGAGATTTTGGATTTGGACAGGTAAGATGCACTGTCAATCCAATAACAGGAAATGAAACCTATTACCATGCTGAACATATCACAGGGCATGTAAAAATAGCTGGTGCAGGTGTCGCAGGGATGGAAGCTGCTATATACCTGGCTAGAGCAGGAATGGATGTAGAGATCAGTGAATCAGATGACAAAATAGGGGGCCAGATCAATGAAATAGATGAACCCTCAAAGAGAAAAGAGTTTATGGAATTGTTAAATTTTTACAGGCAGGAGATAAAAAGACTCAGAATAAGAGTTAATTTCAACAAGAGAGTGTCAGAAAAAGATGTAGATATCTTTCTAGCAGGGGGAGACAGGTATGAGAATATAAAAGAGAATGATGATGATGTATTCATTGATTCAAATATTTACAAGAATCTTGACCAGGCACTTAACATCGCTAAAAGATGCCAGGTATATATTACAGAGAGGAGTCTCACTTCTCTGGACAGACATAGACAGATGGTGTACAGGCAGATGGCAGAGAGCAGGGGAATTATATTTGTAAAAGAACCTGATCAGAGATTCGAGTCAAGTAGTATAGAAAGGTTTCAGTACGACATATATGGGGCAGCCACAAGGGGAATTACAGCCGCAAGGGATTATATTCGACTTAAATCAGTGCTTTAGATTATTCTTCTCCCCTAGAATTCTCCTTTCCCTCCTCTCCTTATAATTTTCAACTTCTTCCCTTTCCTCCTGAGACAATTCGATTTTTTCCTGTTCGATAGATAATATGAATTCAGGCGGAATTTCGGTTGTTAGATAAACCTCTTTTGAGGCCCTGTAAACCGGTATTTTCTTCCTTAGTTCGTCGGTATTTATACCTATGACCAAAGGATCATCTACGTGGAATAGTCCTGTTACATACGTTTTCCTGAATGTGGAAGAGAGATGTATATACGTCTTGTCAGAAGGGCTAATCCCTGTTTCCCTGATTAGTGAAAACTCTTCTTCTGTGGTCTGGTAATAAAGTATGTCAGGTATATCGTCAACTGGAAGATCATCAAGAATCACTGGGATAGTATGATCGTATGTTGCTCTTATTTCTCCCCTTTCATTCACCTGATATCGCCCCCTTTCATCAGTTTTACCAAGTGCTTCTATATGAATTGGCGCCAACCATCCAAATTTTCTTCTCTGAGTCTTTATTGCTGGGACTATAGAATAAATTTTTGCATAACCATTTTTTGATAACTTTATTCCATAATTTTCTGGAAAATGTCTAAGGATTCCAGCAAGAATTCTACCAATTGCATCCACCTCGTCTGGATACATCAGGTTTCGTCCCTCCTGTCCACACTTCGGACACTCAAACCCTCTGTAAAAACCATCAATTGGGCATACCCTCAGATTCTTTTCCAATCTAATCACCAGTGATGAAATCTGATAGTTTCCGGGATACATTAATCTTACTATAACTTGACTTAATTGTATCTGTGACAACTAATTCTGCACACTCTGCAGCGATTTTTCTGGCCGAATCGTTTATAAATAGGCCGTGGGTTGCTGATACAAACACGGCTGAGGCCCCAGAATTTTTTATAATCTCCATTGATCTCAGGATTGTTCCACCTGTAGAAATGATATCGTCTACGAGCAATACCCTCATTCCTGAGGCATCTAAATGATCCATGTTATATTCCACAGTCGTTGCGTCTATTCTCTTTTTATTCATGAATCCGCTTTTACATCCAAGGATGTCCGCAACCTCCTTTGCTCTAAAGAATGCACCATCATCAGGAGCCATGACAAGATCTATATTTTTTTCCTTAAAATAATCTGCTATGCTTGCTGATGCATGAAAATCTCTGCATTTACTTTTTGAGTACCTGAACGAGGATGTGTCATGAATATCAATGGTGATTATTTCATCTGCATATTCCGATATGGAAGCTATAAGGACTTTTGCGGATATTGCCTCGCCTTTCTTGTAGATCATATGCTGCCTGGCATATCCAAAATA
>JAMDCG010000039.1:0-2283 GCA_023489425.1 Thermoplasmatota archaeon | reverse complement strand
CCAATATTAACTTCAGGTTGTCCTATCCTTGACTTCTCATCTGCTATGATCATATCTGACCATTGAGCTATTTCAAAACCGCCACCAAGGGAAAAGCCTGTTAGATATGAGATAAATATTTTGTCAGAATTGATCATTTCACTAACAATATTGGACATTTTTTCCCTGAAGGAAATAGCAAGAGCGGCATTCATCTTTAATAGTTCGTTTATATCAGCTCCAACCGAGAAGTCACCACTGCTGGAATCGATTATAATCACTTTCAGATTCTCATCTTCTTCTATAACTTTAATGGCTTTTAACAGCTCTTCCAGTAATTCCTGGTTAATCGCATTTCTCTTTTCCTTTCTTGAAAGTGAAATTTCTCCAATGGTGTCATTTTTAGATATATCTATCATATTGATCAACTAAGGAAAACTATTATCTCAATGGCTTTAATCTTTTCACTCTGTCATTTCTTTAGCTTTCCTGAACAGCTCTACAAATTTTTCCGCTGATATTCTTCCAGTGTTCACATTCCTTGGACTTGGGTGAAATATGCACATAACTCTGTATCTATCAATTTCATAGATTTCACCATTTCCAAACTTCCATCCTCTTACAGTTTTTCCCATTTCCCTCAGGGATTGAACTACCGCATCAAACGCTATCTTTCCCAGAGCGACTATAATCTTCAGATTTTTCATCAACTGGATCTCTTGAAGTAGATACATGTTACAATTAGTTATTTCTCCTTTTTCTGGCTTGTTTTCTGGTGGAACACATCGAACAGCAAGTGATATATAGGAATCAAAATATGTGAGACCATCATCTTTTGAAAGAGACGTTTTCTGGTTTGTTATGCCTGCATCGTATAAACATGAAATGAGAAATTCTGAACTTTTATCCCCTGTAAAAACACGACCCGTCCTGTTTCCTCCTGAGGCAGCAGGTGCAAGTCCTACTATCATCATTCTTCCGTTTATATCTCCATACCCGGTTAGTGGTTTTCTCCAGAATATTTCTCGTTCGTATTTTTTTGACTTTTCAAGAACATGCTCCCTAAAATCTACAAGTCTAGGGCATTTTCTGCAATTGATAATTTTCATGTTAAGAGCAGATATAGAATCCTCATCCATGGAAAGACATAGCTTTCTTACTAAAAATAAACACCATCAACAGGACACCATTTTAATCATAAAATAAGCCAGAAAAATAAAAGAATTCGAGAATAACATAAAATTGATGAATATATGTATGTTACAGTAAAATTACCAATTGTTTAGAATAATATTAATAAATTGATTGAATTGAAGTGCTATGAAGCTTACATCAGTACTGGGGGGTATTGCCCTTCTTTCATTTTATATATTCATAGTAGTATATTATAAGTTTCTTTTATTTTATATTATTGACTTAATCCCGGTGCTGGCCCTTGGAGGTTTTCTACTTGTAAGTGGTGCGCGATCAAAGAGTGTTAAGAATATCAAGAGAAAATCTGATCAGTCCATATTTGATGGTATTATGAATATAGGTCTTGAGAAGATAAGGAAAGGAGACCTTACCGTTGATGAAACCACATTTTCAGTCATAATGAATAAGATTAGTAAATTCATAGTTGAGCAGCATGAAGTTCCAGAATTTGGCTTTAATTCTCTATACCTTAAGTCAGGTACAGAGCCTGAGGCTGAAGATCTTGAAAATAAAATTAAAAACCTTGGTATATCCTGTAAAGTAATCCAGGATCGTGGAAAATATTACGTAATGATTGAACTCTGAATTCTTGGAAGGAGAGTATATTATCCAGAATGGAATTATTATTATTATGAGTACAAATCTTTCGGTCACAACTGAGGATTATTTAAAATCTATATATGAATTAAATGAATACAAGGGTTTTGCGACCCTGGCTGATATTTCACAGATACTTGGAACAGCGAGGCAGACTGTTTACGATGAAATAAAGATACTTCTTGATAAGAACTTTGTGAAAAGGAAAGATAGGGGAAAGTATTCTCTCACTGATGGAGGTGAAAGAGAAGCTAACCTGTTTTTGAGGAAACATAGAGTTGCCGAGATACTTCTCTGGAAAGGGTTGAATATGAAGTGGTCCAAACTTGATGACCAGGCAATGGGCATAGAGCATGGCATGACGGAAGAGATTATTTTAGCAGCATGTAAGAAATTTAACTGCGAAAAATGTCCTCATGGAAATCCAATACCAAATAGCAATGGAGACGTTTTCCTTCCTGCAGACCTGAAATATAAGGAGCTTGAAGTTGGAAAAAGGTACTTTCTGAATAG
>JAMDCG010000113.1 GCA_023489425.1 Thermoplasmatota archaeon | reverse complement strand
GGAACATGGACTGTACCAGTACTTAATGCAAGCGGTGCTTATTTTGTAGGCAAGATGTCAGATGTGGGTTACTATTATATGCCTGCAGGACCAACAGGTATCCATGCTACAATGATGTTCAATGTGGGTCTAGGTGTAAACAGCGCTCTGGTAGGAACACAAAAATGGATTGCAGATCAGTTTGTAGAATTCTTCACTGGACCAGTTGGTGAAAAACAGTGGGTGTCTGAAGGGCTTGCTCTACCATCAAGAACTGCAATACTTGATAGTTCCTGGTATAGCTCACACTTCCCAATTCAGTCATTTGTTGGAAAGCAGTTCCCTTACGCCTACGGATGGAATTACAACACCACAAACTTTGAGGCTACAGAGCTTGATGTGCATAATGTTTATGCAAGCCTGTTCGCAGGATCACTTTCACTAAATAAGGCTCTTACTGAGATGCTTGATGTGACCAATGCTTCATTGGCTGGTACATCAACCCTATAATTTTTTAAAACATTTTATTTACATTTAGACATTTTAAGGCGATGATATAATCATGAATAATAGCTCATTAAAAAATAAGAAAAAAAAGATAGATCTAAAGCTGGAGGCACGGTATGGCTATCTGCTGGTAGCACCACTTATGATGCTTATCATAGTGTTTACTTTCTTTCCAGCCGTGTATTCCTTTGCAATAAGTCTTTTTCATTACAATCCTTTTGGTCACATAGTTTTCTTTGTGGGACTGGCCAACTATGATACAGTGCTCCACAGCGGACTATTTGCTAAGGCAATTCTGGATGTACTTTATTATACAGTTGTAGTTGTCACAATACAGACCATCCTGGCCTTTATGTTTGCCATACTTTTCAATCATAAAATGATGGTATCAAGAATATCAAGGGCTTTTGTATTTATTCCTGCGATCGTATCTTCAGTCGCTTTGTCAATCATATTTATCTGGGTATTCTCAGACCAGGGTCTCATAAATTATTTCATATCATTTTTCGGAGTTAAACCAATAAATTTCTTCTTCAGCACAACATATGCGTTTCCTGCAATTATGGCACTTAATATCTTCTCAACAACCCCATATTTTATGATAATTTATCTTGCCGGGCTACAGACAATACCAAGAAGTGTACTGGAGGCAGCAAGTTTAGATGGTGTGAAGTCTGGCTGGCACAGATTCAGATATATCTATGCACCGATGCTTAATTTCACGACTTTTATCGTCGTGATACTTGGAATAATTGGTTCTATGCAATTGTTTGATCAGATCTACGTTATAACTGATGGTGGGCCTTCCCATTCAACCTATGTTCCACTGATGTTTATTTATAATAGGACATTCATCTACTTTGGGGAGGTTGGTCTATCTGCTGCTGCCTCTTTCATACTTTTCTTTGCAATCCTGTTCATCACGCTCATGCAGAGAAGATATCTTAAAGATACGAGGTGGACATAATGTTCAGACACAAAACAGGGAATTCAAAAACCAGATCTATCGGAAAAAACAGGAAGAAGGACGTATACGAAATGTTGCTGTCCATAGGACCAGCAAAAAAGGCAGTGATCTATATCCTAAGCATCCTGCTTGTAATAATATATATGCTTCCATTCTACTGGATGTTCCTGAAAATGTTTAGAAGCAGTATATTTGCACATTTCCCACCCGATCTTAATCCCTTCAGTTTGACAAGTGTTGGAAACCTGGTCGCAAATTTCAGGTCAGTTGTAAGCTTTGGTTCATTTCCATTATGGTATTTCAACAGCGTATTTGTAGCAGCTGTTGTGGTTACAGGAAGCGTCCTTGTAGGATCTGCGGCTGGATATGCATTTGCCAGGCTTCATTTCAAGGGGAGGGATCTTCTATTCTATGCTGTACTTGCAACATTGATGATACCATTTCCAGTCATATCCATAGCCTCGTACATATTCATGCTGGATCTGGGATGGATCAGCACATATCAGGGACTCATACTTCCGGAAATCGTTTCTGGACTCAACGTTTTCATATTTAGGCAGTATTTCATGACCATTCCAGCGGATGTTGAAAACGCAGCTAAACTGGATGGTTTATCGCCATTCCAGATATTCTACAAGATATCAGCACCCATGGCAAAACCTGCATTTGCTGCAGCTACGATCTACACTTTTATCGGAACATGGAACAACTTTCTCTGGCCTTTAATGGAAGTTCATTCCCAGAAGCTCTTCACACTGCCACTGGTTCTGAATTTCTTCAAGGGTGTGAATGGTACACAGATATACTGGAATGAAATGATGATGGTTGTATTCCTAACACTGATACCAACACTGGTAATCTATATCCTATTTGAGAGATATTTCGTAGAGGGCTTTGCGCTCACAGGAGTAAAGGGGTAATAACAATGGCAATAGAATTGAAAAAACTAAACATGGCATACGGGTCAACCGTTGCACTAAAAGATTTTGACTTGCACATAGAAGATGGAGAATTTGTGGCTATTTTGGGTCCTTCGGGAGGCGGAAAGAGTACCATCCTGAGGATAATTGCTGGCCTTATCATTCAGGATTCTGGAGATGTGGTGATAAATGGAGAGATAATGAATGATATTCACCCTTCTGAAAGAAATGTTGCAATGGTGTTCCAGAATCAGGCACTGTATCCACATATGACCGTTTACAATAATCTGGCACTAAATCTAAGGATGAAAGGTGTGTCAAAAGATGAAATAGATAGGAGGGTAAATGAGGTTGCTAAAATAGTTGGGATCAACACAATTCTATCCAGAAAACCGCGGGAGATATCCGGTGGACAGGCACAGAGAGTTGGTCTGGCAAGGGCGATGATACGTGATCCTGTTATTTATCTCATGGATGAACCACTGACAGGACTGGATGCAAAATTCCGTGATGAGATGAGAGAGGAACTCATACATTTCCACAGAATTACAAAGAAGAGTATTCTCTATGTTACACATGATCAGATTGAGGCCATGTCCATGGCTGATAGGATAGTTGTTTTGAATAATGGGGTGAAGATTCAGGAAGGTGCACCAAGGGAACTGTATGATAATCCAGAACATGTGTTCGTTGCCACTTTTGTAGGTTCACCAGCGATGAATACTTTTAATTTTGTGAAAAATTCCAGCAATCCGCACATGTTCATCCTCGATTCTGAGGACGAGACTACACCATTTGGTCTTGAATTTGAATCTGCTGATCTCCCAGATAAACTGACCATAGGAATCAGACCGACGGATTTCAAGCTGGTAGTTGATGGTGAAATAAAAACAACTCTCAAAACACTGGAATTTCTTGGGTCGGTTATACAGATAAAGGTCGAAATGGGTAGTAATGATATAACAATAGCACTTTCAAGAGAATCAAGGACCAAAACAGATATATTTGATCTAAAGCCCGGATCTGAACTGAGATTTTCAGTTGATTCAGAAAGGTTCTATGTGTTTGGACCTGATGGATCGAGAATAAAGAATCCAATACTGAAAATTCATCCACCAGAGAAGCTGGTAGAAAATAAGAAAGGAAAGTGATAATTTGCTAAAAACTGAGAGTATAATGGATATCTGCAGAACTCTGAAAATCGGTGACAACGAAAGAGATATGGATCACTGGATTGTAGAGCGGGATACTTCACGAAGTGAAGGTTTTTATAGTTCTGTAATCAAGAATGGACCTGTTCACTTTGTGTGTGGTCAGAACGGTTCCATTGAATCATGGATTTCTCCAAGAAGAAGGGTGGGATTGTGGAATTTTGACACACAGCACATATCGGGGCTGGATATTAAGGTAAATGGTAAAAGTGAAAAACAAACCTTCCTGAAATATGTAAGGGGGTTTGCATACATTTACAGGCAGTATGAGGATTTTGAAAGACTGGACTTCATTGCATCAAAAAAAGCCATTCTTGAAATGGAGTTAAGATCTGAAAAACTGGTCAATTTTGAGATAAACATACAGATTCTTCATGAGACAGCATGGCCACAATCCAATTTTGGTAAGGATTACAGGGTAAAAGTGAATGAAAGATACATAAGGATTAGTAGTAGTATTGCCAGTACTACCATAAATTACAAAAGTAACGGGAATACTAAGATCGCCATAGATAATCAGAAGATAACCATAAGTTCAGATTCCACTTCATTCCTGGATATTTATGTTTCTTGCGATGATTCCTTACCTGAAGAAAATGATCTTGAAAATTCAATAAAATACAACGAAAAGACAAACACCATATCAAATCTGGTTACCCCCTCATTCAGAATAAATAAACTATTCAGATGGGCAAAACATGACCTCCTGGAATTATTTACACCCACTCCTATTGGAAATGGCTTTTACGCAGGAATACCTCAATTTTCATGGTTTTTCGGAAGAGATGGAGAATGGATGTCTATGGCTGCGATTGAATGTGGATTGGGAGATCTTGCACAAAATCATTTAGACATGCTTTATTCATTCTCTAAAGGAGGAAGAATACCACATGAGATTCCCCTTTCAAATGGAGGTCACATTAAAGGTGATAATTATAAAATTGGAGATTCACCAGTATCGACACAGTTTATGTCCATAGATAGTTCACCTCTATGGATCATTTGCATGTATATGCTTTCTGGTTGGACCGGAAAAAAATCTGATGAAAAAACCATAAGCGATGTTATGAATTTCTGTAAATCATGCGACAGAGATCAGGACGGGTTAATAGAAAATCGTTTTTCCGAAGGTCTCATCGGATGGCCAGAGTCATGGGCACAAAAACGGGACGGTATATGTGTGGATGTGAATGCCTGGTGGCTCGAAGCTATAAGAGTCTTTGATCAAATGAATGGAGAAGGCAATAAACGTTTTGAAAGCGCACTAAAGATCTATAAAGACCTGTTTTACAGGCATACAGAAAAGGGAATAACAATTATTGATTCCGCAAATGATGGTAAAACGAGGGATATAAAGGGCTCAATGCAGATAGTTCCAGCCATGTATTTCAATGGTTCTTTATTCAGTGAAGGTCTTAAATGGTTATACCAACCTGACTTGGTAACGGAGTGGGGAGTACGATCAGTATCAAACAGGGACAGATTTTACGACGGGGGTTATCATACTGGAACCATATGGCCCCTGATGACGGGCTGGATGGTACTGGCACTTTATAACAACTCCATGTATACTGAGGGTTTTGACATGATTGAAACGTTCACAAGACTCGCTTTCTCTAGCCTTGATCCGGGAAGGATTAATGAAACTTACAACCCAGAATTCCTTTATGCAGAGGGTCAGTTTTTCCAGGGTTGGTCTTCCAGCCTGTTCATTCAATCTATAATGGAAGGTCTACTAGGTTTTGAAAGAGTACCAACAGATGATGATCCTTCTGAAATGATGAATCCACATTTACCTGAAAGCTGGGATGAGGTAAAATTGCTTAATTTTCCATTCAGGAATAAAGTCTTTAATATTACAGTGCGGAAGGGAAACAGGAAGGAGGCAAGTGACATCTCAAAATATATGCAAAAAAATGAATGGCAAATCAATTTAAGTAAGGAAAATGCGATCTGAAATGACATATATATTACCTCGGACTAAAAAACAGGATGGTAAACCATTCGTCCTGAGTGGAAGAAGTTCTTACTATATTGGTTACAATGATATGAAGCCTGCAGGTCTAGGGTATCACATTGAAAACGAGATGAATGGGCTATGGTTTCCTCCCATAAGGATCTTCAAGTGGATAACACTTGAAAGAAATGGAAGAAGTATGATCCCAGAATATGTAACAACAGATTATACATCTGTTAGTTTCGGCTTCAGAGAATTAAGCTTAAAATTAAGTACCACAGGAGACAATTATTTTTTAATAGAACTGACAAAGGAAATAGAAATCACTGAACCCGTTAGGATAATACTGGAAATAGGTGTTATACCAGTATGGTACAGTCAGTTAAATACAGATTTCAGCATATCCAAACTTTCAGGCTCTATTATTATAAGTGAAAAAAACTATAGGCAAAGGATAACAGCTAGTTCTGATGGGAATGGCGTGTTAACCTATAATAATAACCGAATTGTGATAGAGACTAAAGATTCCACAACAGTAAATATCAAAATAGAAGGAAATGAATCAACCAATATTTCACCAGCTAACATAAAAAAGGAGGCAGAGAACTATCGCCACCAGTTTGTGGAGTCACTAAGAAGTAAAACCACCATCTCAGGAAACACATCCATATCCGATGCTTTTGATCTTGCTGTCATAAACCTTAGGTGGTTGTTCTTAAATATGAATAACACTGGTAGAGGAGTTGTAGCTGGATACCCTGAGTTTCCATGGTTATTCGGTATTGACACATATTACAGTTCAGGAGGATTACTGATAGCTGGTATGAATGATGAGTACGAAAATACTCTCAAGGTTCTTGAAAAATACGCCAGAAAAGAAGGTGGAAGAATACCACATGAAATAGTTTCAAATGGACGAGTTTTCAATATGGGAAATCGTGTGGAAACTGTTGTGTATCCAACCATGGTTTGGAACCTCTACGAATATAGTGGAAATATTGAACACTTAAAAGAAAGAGAAGATCTGATTCTTAGCTCCATAAGTCCGGCAATACTACATGATGTTAGGGGCAATGGAATAATGGAAGATCCAAAAGCGGGTAATGGAATTGATATTGACACAGTGTGCAATTATATAGAGTCAATGAACTCCATACTCAAAATAAACTCAGTTGTTCACAGTGATAAGATCGAGGTAAAAGAAATAGAAGAGGAGATCCGTGAAAAGACCAGGTTTATCAGGAAAGATATGTGGATGCCAGAGATAAATGGATTTGCAGATAGGTATAAAGACGGCTTACCACAGTTCAATGGTTTCTGGACATCTGTGCTTCCGTTTTCTTTTAATCTAGCCAGTAAGGAGAATTATGCCAATTTCGCAACTGAAAATAGTAAAGCATTTTCAAGATTAATGTCCTCAAATGGACTGAAGGTGGATCAAAATGGAAACGTTATGCCCAATGGGAATTCCATGCTTATAAAGGCAAGTCTAAATTATGGAGACGTGAATAATGCACTCAAGGTACTTCACATGAATATAGATGCCATTGGTCGATACAGTAACTATTGCTTTCCTGAAATTATAAACAATCCATCTGGTTGTTTCATTCAGGCATGGTCAGCTGCTCTCTTCATTGAAAATATTATTTATGACTTTCTTGGTATCTACCCCAATGGAAAAGAACTTGAAATAAACAGACGCTTTTCCATTCCAGAAGAGTTTGAAGGACTAAGAATTAATGGGATGAAGCATAGAAATAGGCTATACAATTTTGAGGTATGCGATCGAGCCGTATCTTACTCAAGGAATATTATTTAATATTCTCAATGGTGATCCTGTGGGCAATAACATCCTCAATCTTTGAATCAAATCCACCAATTGAAATCTCCTTGCCATCATTTCCCTTCATAGTGAAATTAACAACATCTTCATTTATATTTATATTAGAAACCAGGCCTTTGAGTATTACAGGTACTCCATTTTTTCTGTATTCTCCGTCGATAGTTACTTCTATTTTGTTTACACCCTTGTTTTTCAGAGATATAATGTCTGTAATTGCTATTCTCTGGTTATCATATTCAGCAGGTATCTCCGGCATGCGTTCATCTATTACCGATGAACTAAACCAGCCAGAAAAGAAGTTATGGATGAGAAACCAGGTCATATCATCATCCTTAAAGATGTAACCATACTGTTCACTCCTTGCTCCAAGAAGGATATTCCTTGGCATAAACGCAGAATAACTTTCATCTGAAATAACTGCAAAGAATTTACCGATTCGCGTATACCTTACATTAGAAAATATATTTTTCTTCATTATTTCATCAAAAAAGCCCTCTTCATAACCATCATCAAATAGTAGAAGAAATACCCTGACTCCCCGCCTCGATTTTTCCTCCAGATAATCAAGAAAATTTACAAGGTAAGACAGCGTTGTGTGAATGAAGATATATTGATTAGCTTTCTTTATAATATCCAGTGTATTGGAAAGAAATCCGTTAATGTTCCTTGAAATAAAAATTTCAGGCTCACCCTTATAACCTGCTGGTGCATTTTTCTTTACCCAGTCAAGGAATGTACCCCTCATCTGTTTCAAATTTTCCTCACGGTTCTCATAAATTATTTCAGGATTAATTGCCTCATACCTCTGTGGTCTTCCTACTATTACATTTACGAAACCCTTTCTTTCCAGTCCAGAAGTAATATCATAAAGCTGTGGCTGTCTAAGATCTAATGCCCGTAATATATCTCTGGATGTGGCCCCTCCATTCTTAAAGATAAATGAATACACATTCGCTTCAAGTTCAGTCATTCCCATGTCCTGCAGAATTTCAATCACTGTTTCATGAGAGGGCTTCGAGTTCTTCATTATATATGTATACATTCCGTTATTTTAACGATTTCCAATGTCTGATGTGATATTAATACAGTACTATGCAGAAGAGTTAATCATCTAATAACAAAATATTAAGGAACAATCACTCAAAATATTCCTTTAAATCAAAGAGAGCATGGGGCTGATCGGATTCGAACCAATGACCACCTGGTTATGAGCCAGGCGCTCTACCTAGCTAAGCTACAACCCCTTAAGAAAGCCAATGTTAAAATTTCACTTAAACTTTTCCAATAGTGTAACAG
>JAMDCG010000012.1:4097-9116 GCA_023489425.1 Thermoplasmatota archaeon | reverse complement strand
TCTCGAGATACTTTCTTGTGAACGCTATTCTCTCTTCACTATCCTGCAAGTTTGAAATGAATGTTTTCTGCTTCTTCGTTGGCCCATTGCCTCCAATGGAACTGCCACCCTCAGTCTTTATCTTTTGCAGTTCATCAATAAGTCTGGATGCCTCCTGTACACTCAGTTCAGATATCTCTCCCTTTCCAAGATTTCTCATGAATTTTTCTGAAGCTTCAAGTCTTTCAGAGGATTCCTCCATAAGTTTGTTCAAAAAATTTTTCTGACTTCTTGTTAATTCTCCACTCAAAGTTCACACCTCTAACTTCATGTTGATATTCTTTATAATTCTCCCCATTGGCTTTGCATTATTAGGATGAAAATAATGAAAATTTTGATTCTTCACTGCATTCTATCCAGAAGTTTTTGGTTTATTTTCAGTCTTTCCATGCCTTTCATTATTCCTCTTTCCACCTTCGGATTTCGTATGCTGTTTAGAAGAGTTTCCATTTCCTTAACCCTGTTAAGGCCAACAAGGGGTGCAAGGGCAAAGACCAGGTTTGATGCGGTTCCAGATCCACTGAAGATGTCCTGAAGTTTTGAAACCATTTTGCCGAATTCCTTCATCGCAAGGTCCCTGTTCTCTCTATAGGCCCCAAATGAGGTAAAGTATGAAGCCACATCCTGTTTCTTTATCTTTCCCTCTTCTATCAGACCGTACATTGAATTGAATGCGTCCTCCCCTGGAATATGCCCTGCGGCCACTATGAGCTTTACCTTATCTTCATCGCTCTTAAGTGCAAACATCTTCTTTTGTATTTCCTGCAGGTTCTTTGTCTCCTTTGCATATGCAACTGCTATGGAATCTCTTATATCGGGAATTTCGTTTTCCATATTTTTGAATTTTGCAGCCATTTCCCCTGCCTTCTCGCCATCAACATCAACAAGTCTTCTGAGTACTGTTCCGTATAGAATGGAATCATTTACGTCTGTTGATTTCTTTGCTTCGAGTCTCCTTACCTGCTCCCTGTGGAAGTTTAGGTACGTTTCATCAAGGGCGTTGCTGGATGTTAATATGTTTCTCAATTCTGCCAGGTCGTTTGATATCTGGGTTACAACATTAAGATCTGAGGAATTTGAGAATTGCTTTACCACATCAAGGTATACCTTTAGATCTATCTTCCCGGATACAACAAATGCATAAAGATCAGACAGTATTCCTATGAAATCCTTGTAGTCGAGCTTTTCTGATCTGCTGTAAATGTTTGCGTAAAATTCCTCAGGATAAAGTACCCTATAGAATCCTGTTTCTCCAACGTTCAGCTTGACAAATCCATCTCCTGGAATCGTGATTTCCCTTGTTTCCATAAGGTTGCTTTCTACGCCGTTTTCCCTCAGAACAGTAAGTGGAACAGGCCATATATCCCTGCCTTCCCTGCCATCAAGATAGAACCTTGACTGGGTTATCTTTATCCTGTTGGAATCATATTTTAATTTCAACATGGGGTACCCTTCCCTCTTCACCCAGGATTCCATTATTCTATCAACCGGCTTTCCTGATGATTTAGCAATGCTTTTCCAGAGGTCCTGTCCTTCTGCATTTGAGTATGAAAATTTCTCCAGATAATTGTGTAACCCATCCTGGAAGCTCTCATTGCCTGCGTAGGATTCAATCATTCTCAGGATCATTCCCCCCTTTCCATAGCTTATCTGATCGAATATCTGCTCAATTTCTTCAGGTTCCTTCACATTAGCTTCTATTGGGTGAGTGCTTTCAAGTGAGTCATCGGTGAAAGCCCCTCTTCCCCTTGATAATAGCATATCACCGGTAACCTTCCATTCAGGATAGTAATTTTCCACGACCTTATACATCATGAATGTTGCAAAACTCTCATTCAGCCACAGATCATTCCACCATTTCATTGTTACAAGGTTCCCGAACCACTGATGTGCTATCTCGTGAGCAATTACAGCTGCAACCCTCTTTTTTGTTGCCCCTCCGGTACTCTTGTTGACCAGGATTGCAACCTCCCTGAATGTTATTGCGCCCCAGTTTTCCATCGCACCTGCTGCAAATTCTGGAACAGATATGAGATGCATCTTTGGCAATGGGTATTTTATCCCGAAGTATTTGTTAAAAAATTCGAGAGACTGTGCTGCCATTACCAGAGGGAAATCTGTAGTATCAAGGTTTCCCCTGAGTCCAGAAAGATATAACTTTACATTTTCAAAGCTGCTCTCCTTTGTCTCGAACTTTCCTATTCCTATGTAAACAAGGTAGGTTGACATTCTTGGTGTTCTCTGGAACTTGACAGTCTTCACGCTGCCTGATTTGACTACCTCCTTTTCAGGCATATTGGAAATCACATCAAGATCTGAGCCTGTGGTGATCTCTATATCAAAAGTTGCTTTCATGGATGGATTGTCAAAACATGGAAACGCCCTTCTGGCACCTATGGACTCGAACTGGGTAGTTGCCATCTCTGAGCCGTCTGATGCCCTTGCCAGATAAAGTCCAGTTAATGCGTCATTAAGTTTTGAAGTGAATTCGATTTCAAGAAGTGATTTTCCATTTAATTTTGCCTCGATCACCTTTTCGTCGTCCCTCCTGCCTGCCAGAAGTTCCACATTCTTTCCGTCAAGAGTTATCTTGCTTATTTTCTGTTCCAGAGTGTTCAGAATTAGTTTGTCTTCCTTTCCTTCAAGCTGTATCTTTTCCTTTCCACTATATGTCTTGTTGCTGTGATCATATTCCAGTTTTATCCAGTAGTTTAGAACTTCCATAGTTCCACTATGAATTTAATGTGTAAAACTTTATTGTTTTGCCACAGTCATTTTAATAGTAATTATTGAATTTGAATATTCTTCCAAATGCAAATATTTATTTTACCTGATTAAATTAGTACGTATGGGGCTTAGCAAAAGAGATCTCACAAGAAAGAAAAAGAGTATAGAATCAAAGATAGAAGAACTGGAAGAAAGGGCAAGGCGAAATCCAAAGGACAAGAATATTCAGAATGAAATTAATGACCTGAAGAAGAAGCTTGACAAGTAGTTTTATTTGAATAACAATTTAATTTGTGTATATATCTGGTTTTAATCAGTTCAAAATATAGTTTTTAGAGAAGATATCTAAGTAGATTCATAAAAACAACTATGCAGAGGGAGGGATTTGAACCCTCGTATCCCTACGAAACCAGACCCTCAATCTGGCGCCTTTGACCAATCTCGACAACCTCTGCTTCTTTTTTACTGCAATGTTGCAAACCTTATTTAATTTTTCATTGTTTTCTTGGATTTCTCCAGAATAATGAGTAATTCTCCCTGATATATAGAGTTCTCATCAGGCCTTAACAGGTAATCATCACCCTTTCTAATGGCAATTATTTTCCTCCAGTCATTTTCCACTGACCGGTATAGTTCACTGAAACTTTTTCCCTTATAATCATCTTCTGTTGTTTCTATGAAGTCCATGCCGTCTGACTGAGAAAATATTTTTGAAATGAATTTCCAGGACCCGGGATTATTTATCAGTTTAACAATAGCTGAGGAACTCATATCCCCTCTCACTATAATTTCGTCTGCGCCTGATTCAATGGCATGCTCTCTGCTTGATTTATTCATGAGTTCCACAATCGTGTTGATTTCCGGATTTAATTTTTTGACTGTCATCACGATAAGAATCGATTCAGCATCTACAGCAAGTGAATTTTCTGAGCCATATTTCTCGTTTGGAAAAATTATTGCTGTGTGACTGTTTTCAATACCAGCCCTCTTGAGGTCATTATAATCCAGGGGGTTTCCCTTCACAAACTCCATGTTTTCCTTTTCCTTTGCCGGGGGATCCTGACCAAGTACTATAAAGGGATTCTTATCCTTCATTATGGCCTCAATTATGTCTGCCTGCTTTTCTGAATAATTACATATTATTACATGATCCTTCATTTTTGTTCTCACCTCTCCAAATCTTCTGAGAAGCTTGGCGTCTATAAGTTCAGCCCCTATTGACACGAGCAATAGACTGAAACTTCCCACACCGATAATCATTATGAATATGGCATTTAATTTTCCCATGAATCCAACAATTGTTACGTCCCCATACCCAACCGTCGTAACTGTCTGCATTGTCCACCAGAGTGATTCGAAAAGAGAGTGAATGCCGGAGCTTCCAATTGGGTTTTCTATGTAATATTCAGAGAACACGCTGTATATTAGTACTAACACTGCCATAAGTATAGTTTTACCTATATTGTGTTTTAATGCCTTTTTTACCCTTAATATGAATGTCTGTAGGTCAACCAACCATGGATAATTTCAGATTGGAAATATAATTTTTCTCTTTTATCACTGATTTCTCACTCCAAAAAAATCACGGGAAAACACCATACTGCATAATGCATTTTTTTATTCACATTTACTTCCTAAAATCCCTGGCAGCAGTCCAGGAATACAAGGTGACCACATACGGGGCATGCCTGCTGATGCCTGTATTCCACGCAGTATTCGCATGTGCACTGCTCCTCGAAACAATCAGAACACATTAATTGCCATAGTGTCGTAACATAAAAACTTTTTAATTTGAATGTCATGCTGCAACGTGTCATATTTCGATCCTGCCATATTCCTTGCAGCAACTGGTATAATAGTACTGGAAATGTCAGAAGCATCTGCAATTTCCATGTCCCTGTCAGTTGATGCTAAGAGCAATATTCCACTACTGGCTGCGTCTCTTGGCGTAATTACTGTTCTTATTCCTACGGCATTTATAGGTAGTGCAATTTCACTGCTTCCACTGATTTATGTGAGACTTGTTTCCGCCACTCTCCTGCTGTATTTCGCTCAAAGACTGGCCAAGAGTGCCAAAAGGTCCATGAAATTTCAGCACCTGAAAAGCTTCCCCAAATCCCATAAGGAAGAGCCAACTGATTCTGGTGTTTCCCTTACAGCTTACACAGCCGGAGTTATAGAAGCTTTCGAGGCTGCTATTGTACTTGTTGGGCTCTATCCTGAAAGTTATTCCTCTACTGCATATGGAATATT
>JAMDCG010000012.1:0-3458 GCA_023489425.1 Thermoplasmatota archaeon | reverse complement strand
GCTACCATTATGCCCATGTCATCATAGGTAAGAAGAGTACAGACTAGGCGGGTCATGTTGCCATCGTACACCACCGTGACATTACTGTTTAGGAATGATTCTATTGCCAATACAGATAAATGAGTTTTGCGCTAATAAGATTTTCTTTTTACATTGATTATGATTTATCAGATCTTGTTTTCTTTTGTATGACCCTTTATCCATTCTATTGATGATTGGATTATTCCATCAAAATTTTCTTCGTAATAGAGTTTCTTCTGGTATTCATCTCCCTTTCCCTCCAGAAGTGATTCAAGAAAAATTGAAAATTCCCTTACGTTGAAATCGTTGCTGTAATCTCTAACAGCAGTCAGAAATATATTCTTTCTTGACAGACCTATAAGCATCTCGTTGATCAATGGTTTTAATGTGTGTATTTCATCCGAATAATTGAGGAGTTTTCTGGATATTACCTCCTCCTTAATCTCCTGGAAGCCCACTACTTATCGCACTTTCCGTCTGGGCATGCTGGATCGAAAGTAGCCTCAAGTCTGAGGTACTTAGTATCCATCTTCTTTCTCTCCTTTCCCTCAGAGGTCATCTTTTCTATAATGGCGATTTTTTCCTTTTTCTCTTCTTTTGAAGCTTCCTCCTTCTTACCCGATGTTCCAGAATATAGAACCTGTTCTGTCTTGCTTCTGTCCCTGTACACAGTTATTCCCTTGCAGTGAAGGTCCTTGGCCAGCCTGTAAGCCTTACCGATATCTTCCGGTGTTGCATCGTTAGGCAGATTGATTGTCTTTGAAACGCCTGAGTCACAATATTTCTGGAATGTTGCCTGCATCAGTACATGCCATTCTGGATCAATCTCGTGGGCAGTTTTGAAGAGTCTCTTGAGATCCAGGGGAAGGTCTATCTTTGAAAGGTTTCCAGTTGTTGCTACATCCTGCATCAGCTTCTCAGAGTATAGATTTCTCTTTTTCATTACCTCTTCAAACAGTGGGTTCACTTCGATAAGCTCCTGACCATTCAATACATGCCTCATGAATGCAATAGCAAAGAGAGGTTCTATTGAGGAGGAACAACCAGCTATAATGGAAATTGTACCTGTTGGTGCTATTGTTGTGGTTGTGGAGTTCCTCATGAGTATGTCTTCCTTTTCATATTCTGAACCATACCATCCCGGGAATACTCCCCTTTCGTTAGCAAGATTCTGAGATTCCTTGTGTGATTCTATATCCAGGAAGCTCATTACATTCTCAGCTATCTTCAATGCTTCCTCACTGTCATATGGAACACCCAGCATGATGAGCATATCTGCAAAGCCCATTATTCCAAGTCCAATCTTTCTTGTTTTTCTTGTCATTTCCTTTATCTGCCTAACTGGAAAGTTATTGGCATCCACAACATTATCAAGGAATCTTGTTGATAAATGAACTGTATCCCTCAATCTTTCCCAGTCAATTGTGTTGTCTTCCTTGACAAACTTTGCGAGATTTATTGATCCAAGATTGCATGATTCATATGGCATGAGAGGCTGTTCACCACATGGGTTTGTTGCCTCGATATCCGCTATATTTTTTACAGGATTTGCCCTGTTGATTTCGTCAAGGAAAATCAGTCCAGGGTCCGCAGTTTTCCATGCATGAGTTATTATGGAATCCCACATGGTTCTTGCCTTTATTCTTGATACAACCTTTCCAGTCTTCGGGTTCTTGAGATCAACATATCCGTCACTGTCAAGTTTTTCAAAGAATTCGTCTTCCATTCCCACTGAAATGTTGAAATTTCTAAGAATGGTATTTTCAGAGTCCTTGCTTGTTATGAATTCCATTATGTCTGGATGATCATACCTGAGGATTCCCATGTTGGCTCCTCTTCTCTTTCCTCCCTGCTTAATGACTTCTGTTGTGGTATCGAAAATTTTCATGAATGATACCGGGCCTGACGCTACTCCCTTGGTAGAACCAACAATGTCATCCTTATTTCTCAGTCTGGAGAATGAGAACCCTGTACCTCCTCCAGACTTGTGAATTTCTGCTGTCTGTTTCACTGCTTCGAAAATTTCTTCTATACTGTCTCCAACTGGTAGAACGAAACATGCTGAAAGCTGACCCAGTCTTGCACCTGCATTCATCATTGTTGGTGAGTTTGGAACATATTCCAGGCTCTTCATCATTTTGTGGAATTTTTCAATTGTGTCCTCTGCACTGGTTGGCTTTGTGTATATGAAATCCATGAACTGTCCAAACGTTCCTTTCAGTACACCATCATTTACAAGCTCATTGAATCCTCTTTCAAGAACTTCAATCTGGGTGTTTAAGAGATTTGATATCTTCTTTCCATCCTCCCTTACTGTTCCTTTTTTCTGGTAGTTGGCGTAATCATAAAGCGCATCAATAACTCCAACGTGGTTTGCCACTCTCCTGAACATCTGATCAGGAGTTTCTATGATCTTGCCTTCCTCGTCCTTGAGTAAATATCTGGCTTCAAGAACCTTTACAGCATTCAGGGTTAATTTGAGATCATCTTTCACACCAAGCCTTTCCTTCTCCTCTCTGATGAATCTCCTCTTTTCCCTGTATAGTATGTAAGCCTTTGCAACCTCATTGAATTTTCTTCCATCTATTTGTGTTTCCATAAGAACAGATTCTACTGTGTCCTGTATATTCTCTACTGTTGGAATTTCCTTCCTTGCACTCAATTCCTTCACTACTTTATCAGATAGAATTTCTGCATCGTGCATATTACCGAACTTCAATGAAAGCATTGCTTTGTAGATTGCCCTTGATATTTTTGTTTGATCGAAATCCTCGATCTTTCCGTCTCTTTTTTTGATTGATTTTATCATTACAAATTAGATGTTGTGTTTCTATTTAATTTTAATGTAACACTGATAGCAATTTTAATACCATTATAAATATCAAAATTAATTTTGAAAAAGGTAACAATATGTTATCATATTTGATAACATATAAAAAAACATTCCATAAAATAGTAAACTTATTCATATAATCTGCAATTACAGATTATGCCTGTTGTAGATAAACAGATGAGAATGAAGCTCCAGGGTGAGCTCGCCTATGTTAATGAGAGGCTTGACCAGATCAGACAGAATAGAGACCAGCAGGGATATTATAATTATGAAATAGATCTCTGGAAAAAGAAGAAAGAAGAAATTGTAAATCAATTATATTAGGGGGAGGGGGGTATGTTTCAAGTGGAGCCTAAGGAACTATCCTTGGCCTTGAAACTTTTCCATTGAATTTTTTATCCCTTATACCAACCATGATTGAAGTATCACTTTTTGAATTATTCCTGTTTATGTAACCGAGGCCTATTCCCTTTCCAAGAATTGGTGAAATACTGCCACTTGTGATTAGACCTATTTCCTTTCCAGATTCATCATAAATTAAATTACCGTGTCTTGGAAATGAACCCTTTTCATCCATCACAATTCCTCTGAATATTCTTTCAGG
>JAMDCG010000025.1 GCA_023489425.1 Thermoplasmatota archaeon | reverse complement strand
CATTCGTAGATAACAAGACCTTACAGAATCTGTTCTCAACTCTGGATTTCCAGTCATCAACTGTCCAGGCACATGACATGATGGAAATATACAACATAACATACAATCTATCTGCTTACATATGGCTACCGATGCCTAATAATGTATACTTTGTACAGCCATATGTACACGGATTCATTGATAACGCATTTGTTGGATACTTCTATAACCTGCTCACAATATCATACCATGGATCATCAGCATCCAGCTCAGTTGCAATAGCAAATCAAAACACATCTAACAACGTACAGGCATTCGTAACATCCATGCAGGCAGACTCAAATATTTTTACCAGGTTGTTCTAAACAACCATCTATTTAATTAATAATTTAAATTTTTAATCAACACTTTCTTAACTTATGTAAATTTTCAGTCTTTCTATTAAAACTAGTAATCCTCAGGTCATATTCAATTGATTATGTTCTATTTGATCATCATACGGAATTTTAATTATATTGTCTAATGTACTATTCTATCACCAAGATGAAAGAATTTTCCCCTGTGGAAAACCAGAGGTCTCTTTGAATCATCATAATATCCATTCAGTACTTCACCAATAAACGCTGCGTGATCACCAACTTTGAATTCATTAACTACCCGGCATTCATACACAGAAATGCAACCAGTGATAAGCGGAGCTTTTATGAATTTTCCCTGAAATGTCTTTATCCCTGCCTTCTTGAATTTATCTGTGTCTTTGAGGGAATAATTTCCTGCAATATGTGCCATTTCTCCCTGCTCATCCGAGCAGTAATTGATGCCAAATTCACCCGATTCCGCAATTAGCTTGTAAGTTTCTCGCTGATATCCTACCATGACTCCAATAAGGAAAGGGTCAATAGAAACTCTTATGGACCATTCAGCTGACATAACATTAACATCATTGTTTGTCCTTGAAGTAACCAGTGCAACTGTAGTTGTAGTATAGTCCTGTGACCTGTTTAAATCCTCTTTCATCATCTACCCCGCATTATAAAACCATATAAAACATTACACAAAAGCCTGCAAAACATCTTAATAGAAAATTCCATACCTTTACAGAATGGTGCAAGGAAAGGAGATTCCATTTTTTAATTTTCCCAAACCTTTGAAAGTTGAGAAAGAAAACGGTTTCCTTAAATTTCAAACCGATCTCAGTATCTTCAATGGAAAGAAGTTATTCCAGAATATATTCATCTACTGGATTATTGAGGATTCCATCATCTCTGACAGGAAGGGAATCATCAGGTTTTACATAACTGGTGATAGTATAAAGGCAAAGCCCATTTACAGGAAGAATGTTTTCGATTCATTCGGCAGGTTGGGATGGTCTCTGAGGTTGCCTGATATTATCAAAAGCTTCGCAATCTTATGTAATTTCAGTGACGGCAGCAATTCTTACCTGAATGAAATCTACTATTCCATAGACAATTCACTAAACAGGAAGGACAGGAAACTGTGTTTCTCAAAGATGATGGACGCGATCAGGACATATGGATTCCCTGAAGAGAATCACGATATATTTTATGAGTACGTTGATAATGACAGATACAGGTTAAAATTCGGGTATGAACCGCAGACTCATAATGATCCTGACAGTTCGCAACTGGAGACGGAAATGTTCAAGATACTTGAGATGAATCCAACAGAAGACCCGGAATTGATTAAATCTTCATACAGGAAGATGGTAAGGAAATATCATCCAGACCTATCTGAGAATGCTGATAATTCTGACTATACGAAAAAAATAAAAGAAATAAATGCTGCCTATGAATTTTTACAGGGTAGATTTCACTGACATACTATACATTACAGGCAACTGTAGGTTTGTTCCTAATAGAAGTAAATGATCTCTTGTTACATTGAAGACTTGCTGTTAATTGTTATTTTTAAACGATTATTATGTAAAAATTAAGAATGCTTAATCTTTTTCAAAGGATTAATTAATTGGATAAATCTACATGAATGATTCAGATGGTTCAGGTATATACAGAAAATCAGGAACTAAATTTTTTAAAGAATATCAATGATGGTTCTACACTGGCAATTTCAGGATTCAATCTTGCAAATACTCCAGAATTCCTGATCAAGAAATTGTATGAAAATTATAAGTTAACAGGTCATCCAAAAAATCTATTCCTGGAAACAGATGCTCTTCCTGCTTCAGTTGATAGGGCTCTAGACATAATTCTCAGGGAAATGTATGAAGCAAATGACTTTTCACTTTTCAGGGGACTTCTCATCCCATTCATGGGATTCTCACCTTACCTGCAGAAGATTGCAATGGAAGACAAGATACCGGTATATGGCTGGCCAATTGGTGTCGCATCCTACTGGTTCAGGGAAGTTGCCTCCGGGAGACCGGGTCTTCTCACCAGAATTGGGATAGGTACCTTCCTAGATCCTGATCAGGACAGTGGAACCCTTAACGAGAGTGCAAAGAAGAGCAATATATGTAAAATAACAAAATTGAATATTTCAGGAAGTCCCTTACTTCTTTATGAAGCACCAAAACCTGATGTCTGTTTTGTAAGGGTTTCTTCAGCTGATATCATGGGAAGTCTGTCAATGGAGGATGAACCCATAAGGGGAACAGTCATAAATATAGTTCAGGCAGTTAAGGCCAGACCAAATCCTGGAATTGTGATTGCACAGGTTAAGTTACTGGACAACGAAAAACAGTTCGCTCCAAGAATGGTTGAAGTACCCTATCCTCTGGTCGACATAGTGGTCAGAAGTCCACGTGAGTTTCACTGGCAGGCACCGTCATTTGAATATGACCCAAGGGCCTGTTTCAAGATAAATCCATCAAATATCACGGACAGTATTCTTCACGATCTGCAGAACTCTGATGTACCTTACAACCAGGGGATAATTGCGAAGAGGATTGCATTAGAACTTGTAAAAATGAGGAAGGAGAAGGGAAATACAATATTGCTGAACCTCGGGGTGGGAATACCGGCACTTGTTTCTTCCATTCTTTCCCGGGCAGGATATTCAAGAGATATAGTTACAGTTGTAGAATCAGGACCATGGGGTGGAATAGCGCTTACAGGTGGGGATTTCGGTGTTTCAATGGGAGCCTTTGCCCTTTCAACAATTCCAGATATGTTCTCCAATTATGAGGGTGGAATTATAGATGTTGCATCACTGGGGTTCCTCCAGGTAGACAGGACTGGAAATGTAAATCCATCCTATATACCGAACAAGCTAACCGGTCCTGGGGGTTTTTCAGTCATAGCCCAGGGATCTCCAACCTCACTTTTTGCTGGAAACTTCACGGCTGGAAAGACAGATTTACAGTTTAAGGATGGTAAGGTGAAAATTCTTAAGGATGGCGGGACACTTAAGTTCGTGAAAAATGTATATAAGATCTTCTTCAACGGTAGTGAGGCACTGAAATATGGTAAAAAGGTAAAATATTTCACTGAAAGGTGTGTATTTGAGCTCAATGAAAAGGGCCTCTGCATAACTGAAGTTCCGGAGGGAATAGATATTGACAGGGATATAATGGAAAAGATGGAATTCAAGCCTGAGGTTAGTAGAGAAGTCAAGAGGATGCCTGAAATTGTATTTGGAGCAGGTGGAATGGAGAGGAACGATATTGAAATGTGGGTTACTAGAATGGTTGACTGAATTCCATGCTCTTTATAAAATATGATTAACATGTACAGTAGAGAAATATGAAGAAAGGTCTGGAAATATCATTTCAGTTGAACGATTCAGAACAGAATCAGGAAATAGTAAGAGCACTCGGTAACCTGACAGGCAACCATTTCCTGAATAAGTATGTTGAAAAATGGAGTATATTTCACGTTACCCTTGGTGAGCACGTTTTCTTCAAGGTACTTTATAGCGGTGAGAAGATAGGAAAGTTGCACCCTGCAATAGAAAAAGAGATTAAGGAATATTTTGACAGCCTTTCAAAAAACAGCCAGGAAGATCTCATGAAGAAATACAGGAATGCAAAGGAAAAGGATGGTTTCAGGGTCATGGATATCAAGGAACTGAAAGAGGAATATGACCTATGGCAGGACAGGCTCTGGGACTATATATGACCAGGTAGCCTGTTTATAAATAATCCGGAGTTACAAATGAAAACGGATCTTTTCATAACTAATTTATCAGTTCTAGGTATTTGCGCTCAATCTGGTTTGTTGGCTCGACCCACCTTATCTTCATGTTCTTTCCCTTGAAATAGTCGATCACGTCATCATTTGTCATATCCTCACCTCTCTGGATAGTGACTGTACTGCCCTGTTTATCGATCACTTTTATTGATGAAGAATCTAACGAGTCTGTAGTGAGCTGATCGTAAAATGTTACATTCATCAGGTTGGTTTCTCTTTCATTCTTCATTTCCAGCAGTTTTGTTCCATGATTGATTATCACAACTTTATCTGCTATTTCTCTTGCTTCTGAAATCAGGTGTGTGCTGAGAATGACTGTTTTTCCTTCCTTCACGTTTATCTCCCTGATTATATCGATAAATTCCCTCATACCCCTTGGATCAAGGCCAAAGGTTGGTTCATCGAGGATAAGCAATTCAGGATCGAGAGCCATGGAACATGCAAGTGCCAGTCTCTGCTTCATTCCCCTCGAGTATGAACCGCTCTTCTTATTGATGAATTCATCCATTTTCAGCAATGAAGAAAGTCTTTCGATCTCATCCTTTATCTTCTCTTTTGATGCACCCTTTACCTTGCATACAAAATTCAGTATTTCAGTTCCATTGAGGTATGGATAAAACTCTGGAAGTTCCACAAGAGGACCTACCTTTTCCAGTGCCTTCATAGGATCGTCCTGTACATTTATCCCTGCAATCTTAACGAATCCCTTTGTAGGATGTATTATATTTGTGGAAAGTTTCAGTAATGTGCTCTTTCCAGCGCCATTGGGTCCAAGTAGGGCAACACATTCACCTTTTTCAACACTAAGGTTGAAATCCTGCAGAGCATAGAAATTTCCGTATTTTTTTGTAAGATGGCTTGCCTCCAGTTCTATCATTATTTCACCTCCTTTCTTTCAAATAACATCAAAGTAATTCCAAAACTTACTATGGCGTATAGGGCCAGTATAAGGGAATTCGAAATGATTTCACCTGTGGATGCTGATAAACTGGATGGAACAGTTGTTGTAATACCAAAGGAAAAATTAAGGAACACTCTGTAAACAATGGTTTCTGCCTCATTAAGAAGATAATATGGTGTTACTTTATAGAGCAATTCTATTATTATGGTTCCTGCATTGAAGATTAGCAGATATATCAGGAGCACTGATATGTATGCGTAGGTATTCTTGTTGAATATACTGCTTATCAGGAAAGTGACACCTGATATGGAGAAGATGAACAGGATAGTTAGAAGAAAGCTGTAGAGGAACTGTATAATAACAATGCCATATATGTACTGGAATGTGGCAATCTCAATAATGGTGAATGTCACAACGATCAGGGAAGTAACTGTAACTGCTGCTAGATACTTCCCCGTCAGTAAAATGGATCTGGGTATTGGCAGGGTGAAGATATGAAACGCTGTCTTGTTCTCAATTTCGCTTGATATGGCTGGTGAGCCAAAAAATACTGACGCAAAAACAGGAAGTAATGAAAGGATGAACGTCCAGAGGTATGCAAGTATCAGTTCATCTGAGTGTGGCCCTATAATTTTAAGTCCTGCCCTGGATGCAAATGATGACAGGCTGGACTGGTACCTGAAGGAAAGATAAATCAGAAGGATCGAAACGAGAATGGCCATGAGAAACATCAAATAGAAACTCTTTGACCTATAGTAATTCCTGAAATAATACACATAAGTATTTTTAAAAAGGGAGAGTCTTCTCAACATAATATGTAATGTCCAAAAGATATTTAAGAAAATACATTAAAAATTTTTAAAAATTAAAATTTGGTGGTTCCAGTATCATTCAATATTTCACTGAGCACATACCTGTAATTGGCAAAACCCACGTGGAATTCTGCACTGTAAACTCCATTATTGTAACTGTTGGCAACTGTAAGACTAGTGGGTAGCAATGCAGTTATAAGGGAAATGTTCTTATACAATGATTGACCAACCCCAGTCATTGTAATGTTTGTGAATTTTGCTGAAACGTTTCCAAAGATAGTCACTCCTTTGAACATATTAGAATATACACTTATACCTGAAGAATTAGAAATCGGAAGTGTCTTTGAATAATCCAGGGCTGAAAGATTCACGTAAAATGAAATTCCTTCTCCCTTAATTGAAAGGAATGACTGATGCACCTTGAGATACTTCCCGGTATGGTTTGCATTAATTGACATCTTTACACCAGAGAGATTTGAAAGTACAACAAAGGAACTTCCTATGGGAGCTATATACAGGGAACCTGTAATATTACCTGGCAGGCTACCTGCGGCTGAAAGATTTACTGTGTTTGATATGGACAGATTGGAAATCTTGTATATACTATAACTTTCGTATGTTGTATAATACTTTATCGACACATTACTTCCCTTTACCGTGTTCGAAGTTGTGTTAGATGAATTTCTCGCAGTGTTTTCAAATGCTGTAAGATTGTAATTTAGCAGTACACCTGCTGTAGTGTTTGATGCATACACTATGAAATTGGTATTGTTCACCTTATAGTCAACAACTGCAGAAACGCCCTCTGGTATAAAATGAGTCATCTGTGGAGATGATGAGGATAAATAACTGTAAGCAACGTATGATGTAGGAGCTGCAACGCCAACTACTATAACAGCTATTATAATAATCTTAACTATTGCTATCATAACAAAATAATCGAATGTGTCTATTAATAGTTATCTAAAAATTTCCAGTATAAAATTAACATTGTAAAATGAGGACTCCCTTTTGAGAAACATATTATACATTTGAAAACATTCAGTTACTGAATTTGTGTTCTGTTATTAGCAAATAGGACAGAAGTCCGAGTGGGGTAATTTGGATATCCTAGGGGCCTGCGGAGCCCTTGATCCGGGTTCGAATCCCGGCTCGGGCGCTTAACTAAATGCCAAACACTACGAAAAAAAGGACACTCTTGATGGTAATTTATACGCTCTAAGATGGCCTTCCAGTAGAAGGATAGGGGTTTCTAATATTCCAATTATAGTTATCGCCTTACGGTTAATATTTATAAAAGTGACCAGACATCGGACTATTTTTTGAACTGTAATAATTGGAGAAATAGCGCATTATGACTGACATACGATCTAAACCTGTCTCATATGCCAATTTGCCTCCAATTCATATTAAATTGTCCATATTTTCATCCAGTTATCTTTGTGATATTTCCAGATTTAATCAAAGGATCGAAATATGGAGGAAGATATGAAACATATATGCAACAGCGAAAGATGCAGCCGCTGCCAGGAGAGCGAGTAATGCAGCCTTGAGCGCTTCCCCGAATACGGCTATGTTCATGGTAAGTGCCACGATGGAGTTGGAAAAGCCCTGGACTAAAAATACTAGAACAGCCGATACAACAAGAGCATAATAAGGTGGCAGGATGATGTAAGGTATTATGGGTATGGAAGCACCTATTATATAGAAAAAACCGACATTTCTTGCAGATGTAGTGGAACTTTTATTGATAGATTTAATTTCCTGTAAATTATCAGATTGATTCCCGGGTATCGCTCGACGTTTTACCATCGAAATCCTGTACTTTGATTCGGAGTCAGCAGAAAGGTATGCTCCGATACTCATACTGATTGCCCCGCTTATTGCAACTACGAGGCCGCCAAGGGCTATGTAAAAATGATCCGTTATCAGTGCGGTTAATCCTGCGAGTGCCGCTAGAACTTCTACAAGCCCATCACTCATCCCAAGGACAATGTCTCTGTTCCGTGAAACAAGTATCTCGCTTTCCTCAAATGAATAACTGAAGATATCCTCATGCTTAATTTCATCTTCGATTATTCCTTCAATGTCAGTCTCTAACCCTTTGTTGTCATGGGAGGCTTCAGCAAACGACCTGTATTTTGCCACTGCCTTTGCTTCACCATGTTCCATTAACTTTACAGTAATTCCAGACCCAAGAAAAATATGAAATATTAAAAACATGCGGATTTTGAGCCTCTTTGGCTTAATATGGACCGTAGAAATTCCATTACGCTCGAGGAAATCTTTCCAGAATTTTGAATGTTTTTCTTCAACAGAAGAAAGCCTAAAAAGTTCCTTACTTAAACGATCATCGGAAACGCGTTCAGAGAGTTTCCTGTAGAATTCCATGTCAGTGAGTTCATCCCTGTAGAATGTCCTGATCTTCGCAAGTTGCTTGGAAATCTCCACCTAAAGCTATAATGTTCAATATAATAAAGTTAGAGCCACTCTTTTACTTGATTGGAATTACCACCACTCTTTGGAGTGATTAATATCTGTAAGATTGCCATATTATGCTTTAATATGGTAACAATGGTTACCTGCATGATCAAACATGGGTCCAGAGATAAGGCTGAGATTCAGGGATGGAAATGGAAACAGGGTTTCGAAATAATTAAGAAAAAAATGAAAAAAGTTGCCATATCAACGAATCATGAGTGCAGAGCAGTCAAAAAGTGAAGAAGACATGGTCACAGAAAGGAAAACATGGATCGTATCTTAACAACATCAGCTGAAACACCCAAGGGAAATTTATATTTAATGACAAAGGAGGGATGCATGGACTGGGATGATATAATCGGTTTCCCGGATGAGCTCCCTTCGGAAATACATTGATTCCTTCACACGTTCTGGAATAATAGAACAATACGCATGAGAAGGTTTGTGAAACAAAACTTTGAAACAAACCATGAGAGGTTGATTACAGGGAGAATTCCAGCATATTCTCCTGAACTTAATCCTGATGTATATATGTGGAAAGTACTGAAATATCTGGAACTTCAAAATTTCTGCCCGATGGGTATGCTCGATCTAGGACATAAGGTCATTTGTAATGAACAAACTGAAATGAATGATCAATGGATCTAGCCATCCTCTACCGCTATTGTGAAGAACAACTAGGGAAAAATAGAATGGCTTTAAAATTCGAACCATTTTCTAATAATGATGTAGATACGGTAGATTGATATTTATTTTTGAAGTGAATTTTTTTAAATCATCTTCATACATTTTTGAGCTGACCTTTTTGTGACTTAATCAGAACCATATAAAAGTAATATAACTGAAATTTAGTTACAATTTTGTTCATCCTAAGTATATTAATTATCATCAAATTCTCATTAAATTCTTAAATAGTTTGTTGAAATCAGTGAAATGCCTGAAATAAATCCATCACCAATTCAAGTTTATTTACTCAGGCGCTA
>JAMDCG010000073.1 GCA_023489425.1 Thermoplasmatota archaeon | reverse complement strand
ATTGCGCTTATCCAGCAGGCTGTATATGTGAATGGAAAATTTTTAAGGAGAACTACAAGCATAAATGAAATAGAAGGCTATTATGAAGAATTAAACGGTGTTTCAACAAAACAGGTGTTCCAGTGGGACCCAACGACTGATAAGCACCTTTTCAGAGGTATGAACAATTCATATATACTTGAAAGAAGAATTGCCCAGACGGCTGGTCTTGCTGATCCAAAAATCATTTATGATGAGCTGTTTAAGAGGGCCAGAATAATAGAACTGCTGATCAAGAGAAATCTTAACAGCTACTTTGAGGTGTTTGAAAGCATAAAGAAATTCTATCATCAGGGAGAGGGGGCTATCCTGGCAGGTAATTAGCATGCATGAGGCTAAACGTCTTGGAGCTTTAACCGGTATTGAATTCAGTACAAAGGGCGTTGCAGTTGTATTGATCTTTACGCTGATATCTGCAATATTTTTTCCTTTGTATATTGAAACAAAAAGTACAGATTATGTGATTCTTGCTTCAATATCCATGTCCATGCTCCTCTATGGCCTATTAAATCCAATAGTTCAGAGACAGAACAGGAAAATAAACATTGATGGATCAATACCTTTCTTTATTACAGCATTTGCAACGCTGGCAGTCAGTGGAGCAGACAGGGTAGAGATACTGAAAATACTGGCAAGAAAAGAAAAACTGGGTTATATAAACGAAGAACTCAAAAAGATTGTAAATCTTACTCAAAACTGGAAAATGAGCCTGGGAGAAATATCTAACTTCCTGGCAGAAAGGACTCCAAGTGATCTTTTTGCCGATTTCCTTTCAAGACTGGGGCAGGCAACAGACAGTGGTCAGAATTTCGAGGAATTTTTAAAAACAGAAACCAGCACTGTAATGGCTAACTATGAAAATAACTATGTTTCCGCCTTATATTCTTTTGATCTTTTCAAAGATATATACATTTCAATGCTTCTGGCTTTTGCTTTTATGATAGCTTTCATCATGATAATGCCCATTCTAATCCCGGTAAATATGGATGTAATGATGATACTTGCAATACTGGCCATGGTAATGGGGGAGAGTATGATTGTAGTTGGTATCAAAACCGTGCTTCCCTATGATCCAATCTGGCAAAAGACCGGTATTAAGACAAACACTGAGACAGTTCTGAAGATCTGGTTTTTGGGTTTCGGGTTAATGACATTAGGACTTCTTGCAGTATTTTTCCTTACCCCGTTTTTTTCATCCGTTCCTTTTTACTTACTGTTTGCAATTGCCATAACACCCCTTGCAATACCAAGCATAATAGGATCAAATACTGAGAAAGAAATTATGAAAAAGGAGGATATGTTTGGAAGTTTCATCAGGGCACTTTCAGGATCTGCATCTTCCAGAGGAAATATTATAATAGAGGCACTCGGAGAAATTCAACTTCATGATTTTGGTAAGTTGACAAAAAATATAAGAGATTTATACAAGAGGCTTGTCTATAGAATCAACACTCTAATTGCATGGAAAGATTTCAGTGCTGATACGGAATCCAGGCTTGTAGAGGTGTTTTCTGAATCATTTTCAGAAAGTGTGGAACTGGGATCTGATGCACAGAAATGCGGAGATATAGTTGCTGATAACTTCGATCGCGTAACAAGAATGAGGAAAAGGAGGCATTCCAGTATCAGCAGTTTCATTGGGGTTATGTACGGTATTTCTGCAGGTCTTGCCTTTGCTCTCTCCATATCATATGCCATATTGGGATTTATTGGAGGAATTTTCAGCACATTCCCAACCAGTTTTATAAATGATCTGGGAATTTTCGTTGCCCAACCTACAAACACAATGTTCACAGTTGAGCTGTTCATTGTCATTATTCTGTTTATGCATGCTTTTGTTGCCGGTACTGCACTGAAGGTCGGAGATGGTGGCAAACTGATTCATGGCCTCCACCATTTTGTGGCCATGGTATGGCTCATATCAATAACAATGATCGGAACCAATATCGTAGTTTCCCATTTGCTGATCTGAACAGTACACTTAAGGAATAAGCGTTCAATAGGCACTATGCAAACGATGCTGGAAATCTATTCTCTATCAATTCCACTATTGATTACAATCTCGAAATTATACATATGCATGAATTATTTGGATTTAGAAGACGCATAAAGATGTGCAAAGTAATATATAACTTTAATATTGTAGTAATTCGATGGCAGATGAACCAGCAGATGCAGTTTCAGACAAAAGAGTGTTATCTGCACTGGATAGTGTAATAAAATCCAATAATTCAAGTGAGAAAGGTGAAAGATTAAAATCTCTTTTAAAACTTTTAAACGAACAGGAAGTTCAGAAGGTATTTCAGACCAATGAAAAGGCAAGAGAAAAGCTTTCAATAATTGCTGATTCCATTGTTTTAAATTACCCGGAACTCGCGGATCCAGAAATTATAGAGACGTTTATGCATGCAGACATGCGCAGGGAAAATCTTATTCTGGATTATATGAAATCCATCGTCATGACCAACAATCGTGAACTTGCGGCAAAATTCCTGAAGAGTGAAACGATTATACCAGGTCTTCCCACTTCTTCTGATCTTATGAAGAAAATGGCCTTTATGACAGATGATTATGAACACGCCTCCATAATATTTTCGATGAACGGGAGGTTTGACAGAGAACTCTTTTCCGAGTATGTATCTGGAAGACAGACAGAGGTAATTAATTCCATAATAATAAAAAATTTCAAAGAAAAAGGAAAATTTTTGGAACTTGCCGAGTTTTTAAAACTTTTACGAATTGCCACCGGTAACCCTGCCTACACCATTGAACTGGCCTCCACCATGAAGAGGCTAGGAGACATTAACGGAATGAAGGATGTTCTAAGCAGCATTGATATAAGGAAAATAGATGAAAGTGCACAGAAACATTCCCTCGCTGAATTATACAATCAGGCAGGTGAAAATGAGCTTGCCCTGAATATTTCAAATGAACTGCTAAACTCAGGTTTTGAAACTCAGGAGATTATAATTGTAAAAGCAAAGTCGCTTCTCTCACTGGACAGACCGGAGGAATGCCTTTATTTTCTGCAGCAAAAAGAGGCAGTGTGCAAAAAGAGTGAAGAGTTGCTTATCCTGTTATGCAAAGCAGGAGAGCAAATCAATAATTACAGAGTGCCCCTGGATATTTTAACGGATGTGCAGGATATAATTCAGAAGAATCAATTTCTCTGGAAATATTTTATCATATTTCTGGCTAGAGATTCAAAGTTCGATCTTGCAAACAAAAAACTGTCTGAGATGGAGAAGCAGTTTCAGGATTCAAGGGAGGTACTTGAAGCAAGACTATTCATACAATCTACCCTGAATAAGGAATCTGATGCCATTAACACCGCTCAAAGGATATTTGAAAATGATCCCGGCGATGATAAATCTGCAAGGCTGCTTTTGAATGCTCTGTATTCTAACAAAAACTATAAACAATTCATAGAATTTTATGATAAGGCAATCAATGATTCAATAATTTCCCAATTCAGGCCCATGGCTGCTTCCGCTCACCTGTTTGTTAATGGCGTGGACGACATGGTACAGTATGTGAAGAAATATTCTGTAAATATTTCTGAAGCACATCTTGTGGATGCCCTCATAGAAACAATAAGGACAGAAGAACAGATAAAAGAGATTCAGAGATTGAGAGACTTTGTCTCCAGGTCAGAAATTGAAATAGTTAACTCAATAATCGCATGGGCAAAAGGAATTCTATTTGACACTGAGGGATTAAGAGATATAGTCATTGTTTCCTGTTCAGAAAAACTTTCCGCCATAATTAGCCTTCGATCAATTATGATCGACACAAATTCAAACATTGATCAGAGTATATACAAATGCGGCAAAAATATCATTGACTCCATAAAAGAAACTATTGCATCCATTAAAAAGGGAGCAGTTCTTAAGAATATCGAAGATTATCCTTACCTTAACTACCCAAATACACAGACCCTTATTTCTGTGAAAAGGTTTAAGGAAGCCTCAGAAACACTGATTAAAGCCACCAATCCAAGAAACCCTGACCCTTACTACTATTATCTGGAGGGAGTAATTTCAGGAGCTCAGGGTAACACAGGTGTTGCTTCCAAAAACCTGGAAAAGGCTCTTTCCATGTTGGATTCAGCAACTTTTAGAAGTTATCTTCTCAGGGAATATATGAAAGCGGGAGATGACAAGCGTGCTATTGCAGAGACTGAAAAGATAATAAAAATGGGTGGCTTCGATGCCCTTCCTTTTTCTGAGATATATGAATTTTCAAGGAAGATGTCCGCTGACTTCTGCAGCAATATAATTGATCTTTTTGATTATTCTGGAAAAGATAATATTTACACAATGAGAATTAGAAGAGACCATTACATTGAAATCATGGATGATCCCAGGGCCATAGAACTTTCTAAAAATATAATTTCAATGAAAGAAAGAAACGCCAGAGATGTGATGACTTACCTTGCAGTATTAAAGAGATCCGGAAAGGGATCCATGATTGAAGAGGTCATTGAAATCCTCTCTGGAACTGATTTGAATGGAGAGATTCATGCAAGTTTTGGAGACTATTATCAATCAAAGGGAGAATTTGAAAACGCAATATATCATTATGATAAAGCTGATGCGGACGGGTTTGACCCGGACAGGATGCCGGGTTATGCTGACTGCCTTATTGAACTTGGGAAATACGGCGATGCCTCGAAAGTTATTTCCAGAATGAAAGAAAAGGGAATTCTGGAAGTAAAGTTGTATTTAAGATCAGGAGAGATAGAAAAGATAATAAATATACTGAGAAACAAGAAGAACAGGGCTCCTTCAGATGATGAGATCTATTCCTTTATTGCCTTAACTCTCTGGAAAAATTCTGAGGTCAGAAATAGCCTCATTTCCCTCTATGAAAGAGACGGAAATCCTGTTCTGGGAAAGTTAATAGCCAGGAAACTGCTTGATTCCAGAGAAACCGAAAAAGCGATTCAGATTATGAGGAATATCCTGAAAAACGCTCCAAACGACATTGAAAACGTTATTATGCTTTGCGAAACACTGGCAAAACTAGCTAGGGAGGAAGAGGCAAATGTAATATTAAAGAAGCTTCTTAAGGAGAACCTCAAAGCTGATGATTTGAAACAGCTATTCACCGTGTTCACCGAAATAAATTTTAATGCCAGAATGTTTGAAACTGTTATGAAGGGCTTTGAAGATTATCCAATGCTCATTAACAAAGATTCAATAAATTACATCATTCGCTCCATGATAGAACTGGAATTTTACGATCGGGCTGAGAAATTAATCTCAAAGCTCCACAATAAGATGATACCACAGGAACGCTTTGACGAATATGAAGAACTTCTCAGGAAAAAGGAAGAATTTGCTGAAGTTCTCTATTTTGCAGTTCGAATTATGAAGCTTGAATTTAAAGCAGGAAGAAAGCTCGATCAGAGGGAAGCCATAATAAAGGCAGAAATACCTGTTGAAATTGCTGGTGAAGTTTTTCAGTTTTTCACAGAATTGGATGAGGAGGTAAAATTACCTGCAGAAGCCTTTGATGCACTCGCAAAAGAGACTCTGAAACTTATCAGGAAGAAAACCAACATAAGAAGCATCAATGAAGTCACCATATCTGTTCTGTTCAATATGATGCAAAGGAAAGATCCTCTGGTTGCCCGAAACCTTTACATTTACATAAGAAGAATGCTTAAGGAAAAGAGGAAACCAAAAATTGATGATGAGGATTTGAACAGGATACTGAGGATTGCCATGAAGGAAAATTTAGTGCCAGACCCTTTAAATATGATTGTGCGGTTTGATATAGGTCTCAATAGATCCCTGGATCTCCTTGCACTAATGGATTACGTTTCCAAAATGAATCCGTGGAGATAATTATGTTCAGAGGTTCGGTATTTAGCAGAAATGAGTTTGTCGACATTCTAACTGCCGTAATAGTTTTAGGAAGTGCTTTTACAATAGCCCTGACAGCTGATTTCAATGTTGCGGTGAACAGCTACTTTACACTGTATTATCTGGTTCCAATTGGATTTCTGGGGGCAATTACTGCATTTCTTATGCATGAACTGGCTCATAGACAGATGGCCATAAGATATGGTGGAGCGGCACATTTCAGACTCTGGCCCATGGGCTTGCTTCTTTCCCTTATTACAAGCCCGTTTGGATTCCTGTTTGCAGCTCCGGGAGCTGTTCAGATATATGCCATAGATAAGCCAGAGCATGTTGGTATTGTTGCACTTGCAGGACCTGCTACGAACCTTATCCTTGGAATATTATTTATGGCTTTTTCCTCTGTTCTTTCAGGGTTTGCTCAGGGGATAACTCTTTACGTGGGAGAGATTAATGCAATAATGTGTCTTTTCAACATGATTCCAATACCGCCGCTTGACGGATTCAAGGTTCTTAAATGGGATTATAGACCATACCTGATTGTGATGTCTCTTGCAATATTAACTGAGATATACATAGTAAGGGGATTAATTTAAAAAATAAAAAAGTGTTTTATTTCAGGAAATAAGTGTGATGAAGGCGGCCTTTGCACTGTGCAGCCGATTCTCAGCTTCCTGAAATATGACACTGTTAATACTGTCTGCAACATCGTCGGTTACTTCAAGTCCTCTGTGCGCAGGAAGGCAATGCATAAAGATGTAGTCTTTTTTAGCCTCTGAGACAAGTTCAGAGTTTACCTGAAATGGTTTGAATGCCTTTTCCTTGATCTCTTTCTGCTTCTCCTCTCCCATGGATATCCAAACATCGGTATATATGACATCTGCATCTGCAACGGCTTCCTTTGGATTTGTTGTGGCTGAAATCTTGGCACCTGTCAATCTGGCTATCTCTCTTGCCTTTGCAATGTATTTTTCATTGGGCTTGTATTGTTCAGGTGTACCGATAGACATATCCATTCCTAAGAGTGCACAACCAAGAACCAGAGAATTTACCATATTATTTCCATCCCCCACATAAGAAAATTTGAGGTTACTGGTTCTGCCTTTCTTTTCTGCAATAGTCATAAAGTCTGCCAGTACCTGAAGCGGATGCTCAACATCGTCAAGTGCATTTATAACCGGGATTGAAGAATTTCTTGCAAGTTTTAATACATTCTCATGACTGAATGCTCTGTAAGTAATTGCGTCAAGGAATCCAGATAGAACGTGGGCTGTGTCCTCCACGGTCTCTCCCCTTCCCATCTGCATATCATTTGGGTTCAGATAAATGCCGTGTCCTCCAAGTTGTGTTATTGCCGTTTCCAGAGATATTCTGGTTCTTGTACTGGGCTTTTCGAAGATCATTCCAACAGTTCTGCCTTCAAGTTCTGATCTTTTGGAATAACGATCTCTCTTTATTTTTAAGGCCAGAGAGATAACATCCTGTATGTCCTTCTCCATATCAAGAATTGAAATCAGATCTCTCTTCATTTTCATCACTCCAAAAGCGATGGTATATCTACCGGATATTCAGCAACCTTTACGCCAGCCTCACCAAATGCCTTAATTTTTGATTCTGCAGTTCCAACGCCTTTCTCTATAATGGCACCTGCATGACCCATTCTTTTTCCCTGAGGTGCACTCCTTCCGGTAATGTATGCAACAACTTTCTTGGACACATTTTCCTTGATGTACCTGGCTGCAATCTCTTCATTGCTTCCTCCTATCTCTCCAACCAGAACTATTTCTTCCGTCTCGTCATCCTTTTCGAACTCCTTCAGAACGTCTATGTAGTTCATTCCTACTACTGGATCTCCACCAAGTCCTATAACCGTGCTTTCTCCCATTCCTGCCTCGGTTATGGCATTGACTATTTCGTAGGTAAGGGTCCCGCTTCTTGAAGCCACAGCAATCTTTCCCTTCTTAAAGATCTTGTTTGGCATAATCCCTATCTTACATTTACCTACTGCAGTGATTCCCGGTCCGTTTGGCCCCAGTACAATTGAACCCATTCTTCTTGCATTATGCACAATTTCCATGGAATCGTGGAACGGCACGTGTTCTGTCAGGATATATATAATTTTAATGCCGGAATATATGGCTTCCAGTGCAGCATCCTTAACGTAAGGTGCGGCAACACTTATCATTGTCGCATCGGGTTTCAGATGAATGGTCTCACTCACATTATCAAAAACCGGAACTTTATCCATGAATTTACTGCCACCTTTTCCAGGAGATGTACCAGCTACAATCTTCGTACCGAACTTCAGCATTTCTCCAGCATGGAATGATCCCTGATGTCCTGTGATACCCTGAACTATTACCTTTGTCTTTTCATCTACAAACGAACTCATTTTAATTACCTCCTGCAATTTTTACAACTCTTTCTATCGCTTTCATCATCCCTGGAAATGCTTCTATTCCTGCGTCTGAAAGAATTTTTCTACCTTCATCTTCCTTCACACCACTAAGTCTCACAACGATCTGCTGTGCGATTTTATATCTTTTCTTGGCCTCCACTATTCCAGTTGCAACTGTGTCACACTTGGTAACCCCGCCAAAAATGTTCACAAGAATAGCCTTTGGATTTGCCTTCAGTACAAATTCAAATGCCTTAGCAACGATTTCAACATTATCTGTACCTCCCAGATCAAGGAAATTTCTTGGATATCCCTTGTGAAGGGTCAGTGCATCCAGTGTTGCCATGGTTAAACCTGCTCCATTGGCTATTACTCCTATGTTTCCATTCAATTCTATGAATGAATACCCTGCTGCGTTAGCCTCCAGTTCAAGAGGTGTTTTTTCAGGATCAACAACATTGAATTCCTTGTGCCTGAAGATTGAATCGCTGTCAATTATGACCTTTGCATCGGCTGCTATTAATTTACCTTCTCCGGTAATGACAAGTGGATTGATCTCAACGAGCTCACAGTCCTTCTCTTCGAATATTTCATAAAGTTTTCTTAGAATTCCCGTAAATTGTTTCCCGATTTCCGGGCTTAACCCCATAAATTTAATTGCTTCTCTGGCCATAAAATCAGAATATCCCAATATTGGGTCGACTGTCTTTATGAAGATATTCTCCCTTGGCAGGGTTTCTATTTCAACCCCTCCCTGAGAGGTTGCCATTATAATTGGACTTCTTGATGTTCTGTCTAGAGTTACGCTAACATAAAGTTCCTTCTTGATATCGATCATCTCTTCGATGAGTACCTTTGATACTGTATAGTCCCTTATCTTCGAACCTAGAAGTTCCGAAACTCCTTTCTTGAGATCTGCTTCAGTTTTGGCAAATTTAATGCCTCCTGATTTTCCTCTTCCGCCCAGCAAAATCTGGGATTTTATAACAACTGGCTTTGTAAAAGCCTTCACTTCATTTAAGTTTTCAACAACATAGCCATCAGGCACTGGGACTCCATATTCTCTGAAAATGGATTTCCCCATATATTCATAGAGATTCAAATAATCACCGGAGGGAAATCATTTCAACATAAATAAGA
>JAMDCG010000121.1 GCA_023489425.1 Thermoplasmatota archaeon | reverse complement strand
ACTCATCAGCCGTTTGCCTGAGAAAATAAATTACCCTGAAAAATTCAACATTTTGCATCATTGAAGCAATCTCTATTGCACCATTTGGTTCTGCGTTCAGGGTCTTGCTACTTTTTTCAATTTCGATTACCACCTTTTGCATAATTTCATTAAAGCAAGTGCTTTAATAATCTTTCTCATAGAATATAGAGTATACTCGACGATTTCCTTATGGCTCCAGTTAATATATGAGGACGATACATATGGTTCAAGAGAAATGGGTTGCACTTTCAAACACCACTATGGGTGTGCTTATGGCAGCAATAAACTCAAGTATTCTTCTCATTGCACTTCCGTCTATATTCAAAGGAATAGATCTCAATCCACTATCGCAGGGAGCTTTTGCCTATCTACTATGGATTCTGATGGGTTACATGATAGTTACCGCTGTGATTCTTGTTACAATTGGAAGACTCTCGGACATGTTTGGCAGAGTAAAACTTTTCAATTTAGGATTTGCAATATTCACTGTCGGTTCAATACTGCTTTTCCTTACACCCAGTAAGGGAGACCTCGGAGCATTGGAGCTGATTGTATTCAGGATATTTCAGGCTGTAGGAGGAGCATTCCTGATGGCAAATTCGAATGCAATAATAACAGACAACTTTCCCAAGAAGGAAAGAGGGTTTGCACTGGGCATAAATCAAATTGCAGCTACCGCAGGAATGAGCCTTGGTATCGTACTCGGAGGTGTTCTTTCTGTGATAAACTGGAGGTACGTATTTCTTATTAGTGTGCCTGTGGGAATCCTTGGAACAGTATGGTCATACTTAAAATTGAAGGAGACTTCTCCTGGAAGAGTACAGAAGCTTGATGTGACTGGAAATTTGACATTTGGCATCGGGCTTGTAATACTCCTTCTAGGTGTAACCTACGGACTTGTTCCATACAAAACTAGTTCAATGGGATGGGGAAATCCATGGGTTGTAGCTGCATTAGTTATTGGAACTGGTATGCTCATAGCCTTTCCATTTATTGAAAGAAAGGTGAAACAGCCTATGTTCAGGTTAGGCCTGTTCAAGATACGTGGATTTGCACTTGGCAGTTTTGCTTCTATGATCACAGGGATGGGCATGATGGGAATGATGTTTATGATCATTCTTCTATTGCAGGGGATATGGCTTCCTCTGCATGGTTATTCGTATAGCAGCGTTCCTTTCTGGGCGGGGATATTCATGTTGCCAATGACAGTTGGAATGGCAATATTTGGCCCTGTGGGGGGCAGGCTATCTGATAAGCACGGTTCAAGGGGCATAGCAACTATTGGGCTGCTAATGGCAGCATCTGCCATATTCTTGCTCACCACCATAAGTGCGAATTTCCTGTACGCAGAAATGGCAGCTTTGCTATTTGTTTTCGGTGCAGGTTACGGTATGTTCAACGCACCAAATGCATCAGCATTAATGTCTTCTGTTCCGCCTGAAGATAGGGGAGTAGCTTCAGGGATGTTTTCAACTTTGAGAAACGTAGGATCAACCGCAAGCATGGGAATTTTTTTCACGATACTTATAGTGGCAATGACGGCTGTCCTCCCGCACACACTATTTACCGGACTCACAACTGCTGGTGTAAATTCATCAGTTGCAAAATCACTTTCATCACTTCCGCCCACGGATGCCATTTTCAGTGCATTGCTTGGCATTAATCCAATAGATGAAATTGTAACGCTGCTTCATATTTCGTCGCAAATTTCTCCATCTGCTCTTTCTGTAATCTCCGCGACAAAATGGTTTCCAGGTATCTTTGCCCCAGCCTTCATGTCTTCTCTTAGAAAGGTATTCTATGTAGCTTTGACAATAACTCTCATAGGTGTCCTGATATCATACCTGAGAGAACCTTTTAGGAAGAAAAATAGTATTGAGGATAAGAATGAAAAATGAGTGTGGGTGTTTGACACAAATTCTTACAATCAGCATAGACTGGTGAAATAATATGCACACACCTGAGTTAAGGATTAATCAATTCCCTAGCACTTCACTCTAACTTTACTTGAACATCTTGAGACCATTCTCAATAAAAATTTCAAAATGCTTATCCAGGGTATAAAGTGAGCAGCCGTTATTAATTGCTATTGACGCAATAATAGCGTCAGTTCTTGGAACTGCCTTTCCTTTCCGCCACTAGTTCTAAAAAGGCAGGCAGTTCAACTGGGCATTAATAGCATCATTCGCCTATACAATTCCATTCTACATAATATTCTCCTACTGGGTCATTTATGGAAGTGTTCTCGGTCTTACTGCAACCACAATGTTCTACCTCCTGGCAATAATGTTCGTTGGTGATGTTGTGACAAGGTTCATAATCAGGCTAAAGTCTCCAATAAAGAACAGGAGACCTTACATGGTATTTGCAGTCAGTATAGTACTGGCATATGCAGTGATGGAATAGCATGGACTCTTTGAATCCAGATAGCAAACACAACATTCAGACCAGAGGAAATCGGGACATCCACTTCATTCTTCAGTTCTTCAATGATGATAATGTCAGCCTTGATGAGGTGGGAAGGAGGGAGGTGTTGCAATAACAACATGGGCCAGATATACTGATTTTTAACAATAGAAAAATTCGTCAAGCTTTGGTATTATTAAAGGCAATGGGTATTGTTGGCATAACTGGGACAATTCACACTGGAAATTTAAAATCAACTCTTGTATAATAAAATGAAATTAGTGGGACTATCTAACGGATAAGTAGATATATTGAACTCAACTATATTATATAATAGAAAGTGGGATAATGAGGCCAGTTTCAAACAGAATTATGGTTCCAGTACTGGTTCTGGCTATGATTGCAGGTGCAATTAACATTTATGAAGGCTTGGGGCTGGGAACAGGTCAACTTCTTCTGAATCTATCCATTTTATCTCTGACCACTGTAGCTTGTCTTGCAGCTATTATTGCAAGAATTAACTGGGAGAAAAATGAGGATTACCAAAAAAACGCTAGTAGAAACAGCAGCTGAAATTTCCAGTTTCATAAGAGGAGTAGTAATTAAAATCAACGATTAGCAAATATGAGTGGATATTATTTCACTCTATCGATGTAGTTTCCCTGTTCACATCTATACAAATATCTCATTATTTCGCATAAAATAAGCACTTTCATTCTGCTCTTTCCTTGATACTTGCAGTTGTTTTCGCCCTTGTTTCCTTTAGTATTTCTGAGTTGTTCATTCTGGATAAAAGTTATCCATGGTTTTTCATGACTAAAATGATGAATTTTGTATATATTATAATTGCACTAAGCACTGCCAGGAGCATTATGGATTGAAGTTATTCAATTCACGAAATCTCAAAAAGTGCAGGAACGAGAATGTAAAATATATTTATGTAAGTTTACAAACATGAAACAAGCCTAAGCTTAAGAAGACCAAGGAAAGACTGAGAAAAAAAGCAATCTATCTACATTAATTAGAGAATTCAATTTTTAGGAGAATTCATGATATTGCAAAAGCTACTCTACTAAACTCTCTCCTAAAACTATCCCGGTAGAAGTATCGTTAATAGTATCCATAATTCAGGATTCTATGAAGCACATAGGAAAATCTAGAAAATTCTACATAAAAATATTCAGTTAAACCCGGAGCCAATTATGCAGGTTCGTTCATTTCTATCTGTTAGACTCTTATCAGTGATAATTATTGAATGTATTACTATCTACAGATAGCTATCAGTGATAAATTAATAAAGTATCAGTGAATACAGATACATAAATGATTAAAGATCCAGAGCCAGTTTACCATTTTATACGAGAAAAATTAGGAATATCACGAGAGGCAAAAATCTCAAGGCCATATTCAATAAAAGTCGGAGAAAGGGAAATGATGGTAGATCTGGCGATTGAATCGGAAGACACTATTACGCTGATTGAAATCAGGTCAAGAATAAATGAAGACACAATTTACAGGATATATGTTCTGTCACATTTAATAGATGAGAAGTCGACAGGCAAAGAGAAAATAAGGTTAGTTTGTGCTGGAAAATCATTGAAATTCAGCACAGATGAACTTGCGACAAGACTTGGTATAGAAATCATCCTCTTTCCTTCGAAACTGTATCCATTCTTGTCACAGTTGATAACAGAACCAAAGTCGAATTCTCCCTCAGAACACCTGAGGGCAAGCCCGTCAAGACTGGCCTCTGAAAAAGCGTGGAAAACAGTCTGTTCCTTAATCACCAGTAACTCTTATAGCATACTTGAGGTTTCCAGGAAGAGCGGTGTTTCATATGGCTGGACAAATACCATAATTCATAAGCTTGAGGACTCAGGAATAGTTGCTGCAGATTACAGCCTGAGAATCAAGGATATAGATAAGCTTTTTAATTTAGTTTCATGGGAAAGGCCTCTTGAAAGCCTTCTGGTAGAAACAATTAATACAAGCTTCAACAGCGCAACCCAGTGTATAAACGAAGTATCGCTTAATTTAAACAAGCTTGGAATAGATTATGCATTTACATCACATTCATCCGCCGTTTCATATGGATCATCCATAGTTAGGGAAGATACGGCTTATATTTACCTCCCAAACCCGTCAGATAGAGAAGTTCTCAGGCTATTTACTGAGAAGAATATGGGTGGTTGCAGATTGAATATATATGTACCTGATAGAAACATCATGAGCTCTTCAACAAAAATTAATGGAATCAGGATAGTGGATATCTGCCAGAATATACTTGACTTAGCAGGGCTGGGCATGGATGGGCGTATTGCAGCAAAGGATCTGGTGAGAAAATTTGGAAAGTAAAGGAAATAGATCAACAAATCTCGCTCTGGACTCAATTGAGGAGCTAAGATACATCTTCAAGTGGAGCCTGGGAAATACAAATATAAACAGGGTGACCTTGTCTTGGTTGGGGGATGGGCAGTTCACTCCTATATCCCATGGAAATACTCACTTGATATGGATTTCATAGCCACAAGCCGCTTCAAAACTGCACTTCAGAGTCACCTTCATCAGCAAAGAAACTATAGCAAGGAAAAGGTTCCTGAAGGGAACACCATATTTTTGAAAAGATCGAATTCTGGCGATATATACATTGACTTTCTACCAAAGAGGGATAGATTTCATGGGAAGAATGAAATGCTGGATTTAACCAGGCTTAACTTCAAGAAAGAAGCCAGATCTGTATCATATTTATCTAAAAGAGAAATCAGCGTTATTGTGCCAGAGGTATCTATGCTTATGATATTGAAGCTCAAGGCGGCGTGGGACAGAAATCATGATTTGCAGTCGGATAATTATCCCGACAAGGATCGTCTATTGGAGAAGCTGGAAAAGGATTGCGGAGACATTATTTCGCTGATTAAATGCAATGCATTCTCTAACCCCAACCTGGAGCTTATATCATACACGTTTTCAAAATTTGGCTTCCTTAGAAAGTTCATGGAAGAGGGAATAATAGAGAAGTTTTCTTCCAGCAATGAAATGCAAGAGAAAGAAGGTGCAGATCTAATAAGAAAATTATTGTCACTTGTCTAGATATTTTCAATCCTTGCAATTCCAGGCCTGTTCTTTACAAATATTTATGGCGGGATAAGCCTGGTCACTGTGATATCATGATGATTAGGGCAGTCATCGCTATTTCCATTGGACCACTCAAAGAATTACCCGAAGATGCCCTGATTCCATGTTAATTCCTGATGAATGGTCACAAAAACAGAATCGCAGGTAAACAATTTTGAGGGAAAGGATCACATTGTGGCTGCAATCACCATAGTTTTAGGATGACCCAAATACAATAGGAACATGGGTCACATGCAACAGGACATAGATTTACAAAAGCTGGCCACTGGAAGAAAGTTCAGCTCCAGGATACCAGCCCTTCCTGATGTTAATGGAAAGAATGGGCCTGAATGAGTTCCTCTCTATCTCCAGGCCAAGCAACGCGCAGTTATAGAACGGATCTGGTCTTGGATCAATATTCAATTTCTGGTAAACAAATGAATAAATTACACCACCATGGGTCACAATGAGTATATTTTCGCAGTCTCCAGTTTCACCTATTATCTGGTCAATGCAGCTTCTGACTCTTATGTTGAATGAGACACTTTTTTCAATACGTGGGATCGAGTCCATCCTTCCAGTTATGGGAGATTGTTCCATCCACACTCCGTATTCATCCATGACGTCTTTTTCAGTCAAACCCTCGATGCCTTCGAAATTTCGTTCCATAAGGCATTGCCTTACTGTAAAGCCATGGTTCGGGAGATTTTTGAGGACAATATTTGCAGTGTCCATGCATCTCTGGAATGGACTGCAGTAGACCTTATCAGGATTGATGCTGGTTATGATATCTGCTATGCCCTGGGCCTGTGCCATTCCAGTTTCGTTGATATGAGTCTTCTCCGGGCAGTACCACAATCCATTCTTGTTGCAATCTGTCTGTCCATGTCTTAAAAAGTATATCCTTCTCTTATAGTTCTGGCTCATTTTTATCCAATACCTTCATATCATGAAAAATTCCTATAATACTATGTCGTGAAGTGGAAGAATTATATCTTCTTCATTGCCGGATTTCAGGATGGAGAGGGTTCCATCTGTAAGGTGCACAGGAACGAGCTTACCTGCCCTGCTCTCCCTGAAGCCTTTCAGTGCAGACGAGTATGTGGAATGTTTCCAGAATTCTGCTATCTTGCTTTCACTATCTGTATATGTCATTTCATGGAAAAGCAGATCTGCTCCTTCACCCGCTTTGGATATATTTTCAGTGTACGCAGTATCCCCTGTGTATGCGATTACATGCTTCTGATACTCAATTCTGTAAATGTTGTCAGGAATTATGTGGTTTCCCTGAAAAGCCTCCACATGATCATCTTTCTTGCTCTCAACAAACCTTGACCTGATCTCGTTTACCTCTCCATTATGATTGATCTCCACATAATTCGCTGTTACCCTGAACAGGTCATTGTCCGGCGTGTTATAGATCTGGAGGATCCTTTCAATGTTCTTCCTTATTCCTGGCGGGCCCATGATCGTAAGTTCATCGCTTATGTTTCTAGAACCGCGATACCAGAGAATCTCAGCGAGGCCACCAAAATGGTCAAGATGCATGTGACTTATCAGGATCATGTCTAAATTATCAGGATTGATCCCTGATTCCAGTAATGACTCTATTGTATGTGGCCCGCAATCCAGCAGAATATGCCTGTCTACAAGTAGAGAAACGTTCCTTTTTCCAGCTTCCAAATGTGAGGACCAGTTTCCTAAAAATTTTATTTCCATATGATCACGTACCTTCTTAATTTTCCAGGTTACTCTCAATGATCACTGGAGATTAATTAACAATTTTCACCATATATCCATTATGTTTACTGTCTCATATATAGGGTAAATAACAAAATGGAAAATAGGATTCTCGTCATATAAAACTTCGATTGTTAATTATTGATTGCGAAAACAAAACTTTGAGGAAAATACGCACATTCTCCCTATATGATGGGTATTCTACGAAATTTCAACTGTATTACTGCAGTCTCATATCTGATTCCAAAGAGAAGCCATCGAAAAGTCCTGTTATCTCCAGGATTTTTAGAGGATTATTCCCTCATCATCATTTGAGTGGCAATTAAAATAGTGTATTCACAATATCATCTATTCTATTGTTCTTATGGTACTGCAAGTAAGGTTATATTGTGGCATATTTTTTATTTGGATTTTTTCTAAATAATCCCCTGTTATGGGCACTCATGGAATATAATGTTCTCGATAACGCAAAGGTTGGTTCCATGCATAGAAAGATCACAGCTCTTTCTGTGGGCGGAACATTCCTGGATGGCTATGACATTGCCATAATATCAGTTGCGCTACTGGTCATGGGGAAGGCAACTTTTGGGCTCAACAGTAGTTTTGGCGTGGCAATGATTGCCGCATCCACTACCATTGGAATGCTTGTGGGGGCAATTCTTTTTGGATACATAACAGATCTCTATGGAAGAAGGACGATGTACATGTATGACATGGCACTGTTTATTGTCATGACGATCGCAACTGCATTTTCATGGAATTTTGACTCACTCTTCATCATGAGATTCATACTGGGGCTTGGACTCGGTGCTGATTATGCCATTGGTACAACCATAATAAGTGAGTTTTCACCTGTCAGGGCAAGGGGAAAGCTGCTTTTACTAAATAACCTCGCATGGTATGTAGGCGCTGTACTGGCAGCTGTTACAGGCTATTTCCTTTTAACACTCGGAGCACAGTCATGGAGATACATGTTCCTGCTTGGTGTAATACCTGCTGCAATAATCCTTGTGCTAAGAAGAGATGTACCGGAATCACCCAGATGGCTCAATAACAAGGGAAGAATGAAGGAGGCATCAGCTGTGGAAATTGAGCTGACCGGAAGTACAGACAACCTGGCTGAAATTAAGAGGGATAATAAAAATCCATTGCGCGATCTCCTGAGCAGGAAGTACATCAGAAGCCTGCTGTTTATTGGAATATTCTGGTTCGTATTTGATGCTTCATTCTACGGTATAAGCATATTCAGCCCCACGATCCTGGAACTCCTGGGATTGAAGGCAAGGGAAGCAGTCCTGGGTTCAGCGGTGTTTGACTTCTTTGCGATTACTGGTGTCATCATAGCAATTCTTCTTATAGACAGGATTGGCAGGAAGGGAATAACAATAATCGGGTTTTCAGGTATGGTTGTATCACTGGCTGCACTTGGTCTTGTTACATTACACATACCAGACAAGGCAGCATTCGTCACCGCTGGTGCCTTGATATTTGCCCTTTTCCTAATATTCTACATTACGGAGGCGATAGGTCCAGGATCTACGGACTTCGTATATCCGGTTGAGCTGTTTCCAACTGAAGACAGGGCAACTGCGCAGGGATTCGGGACATCTGTGAGCAGGATTGGTGCAATACTTGGAATCACAACATTTCCATTTATTGTGTCAGATTATGGATTCAGCACAAGCCTCTTCTTCTTCACCACCCTGTCTTTAATAGGACTGCTGGCAACAATCTTCCTTGGAATTGAGACAAAAGGCAAGTCCCTGGAGGAGATCAACAGGGAGGAAGAACATCCTGAAATACTGGTAATGGCTGAACCGGAGTAAACACTCTATTTTTCTGTTTTATTCTTTAGAGGATCCTTATTTTTTATTATATTTTGCAGATTAATGATATAACTTCATGATTCTTATTGAAAAATAGTGAGTGATAAATTATATGACCTCATATTCATATGAACAACAATGCCAAAACAATCCATATGACAAACATTACTATCCAGGAAATAAATCTCACAATCATCAATCTTTTAAGATTTTTTTCATGATCTACGCCATGTTTTGGATAGGTTTCCTTGTAGTATAATATTTCATCAAGAATCCAGAGTGAAGCGCCAATTAAGATTGTGAAAATGGCAAAATCAATGACCTTATCTGCAATATAATATGGTTCATAAAGGCTGGATAAAGGATACTGGAGATAGAAATAAAAGCCAATAATAAGGATGGCTCCTCCCAGGTACAGTAAAAACTTGTACCAATGGTTAAGACTTGAATTATTTAGGATTCC
>JAMDCG010000076.1 GCA_023489425.1 Thermoplasmatota archaeon | reverse complement strand
GTTGGAGGAAGTATATCAACAAATGCAGGAGGTCTAAGGGCATGCACATACGGCACAACAAAGGAATGGATATTAGGTCTTGAACTCGTACTTCCCAGTGGGGAAATAGTAGAGGTAGGAGGAAGAACACTGAAGAGGACCAAAGGTTATGATATTACTGCACTAATGGCAGGAAATGAAGGCACACTGGCTATTATAACAAAGGCGTATCTTAAAATCTGGCCCATACCAGAGGAAATAGGAAGAATTCTTGCCTATTTCAAGGACGTGGAAAAAATGGGCAGATCTATTTCTGAACTTAAGGGGAGAGGAATAATACCATATATCGCAGAATTCATGGATAAACTGTCTTTGGAAACCATAAAGAAAGCCAGAAATATAGATTCACCAGAGGGTAGCAACTATTTACTGATGATAGATATAGCATCAACCCACGAATCCATAGATAGAATGCTTGAGGATGCGAAGAAAATAATTGAAGCAGAAGGTCCTATTGTTATAAGAATCACCAGAGACAAGGATGAAATGGCAAAAATGTATGAGGCAAGAAAGGGGCTTTATTCATCATCACTTGGTCTCAGAGACTTCAAGGATGAATATATAGAAATAGGTGATGTTGTTGTTCCACCAAGCCAGCTCCCCGAATCCCTAATAGAAATAGAATCCGCGCTTAAGGAATATAATCTAAAAGCAGTATTATTTGGACATATTGGAGATGGCAATATTCACGCCAATATACTCGTGGATTTGAATAATAAGGATCACGTGAAAAGGGTAGAAAAGTTTCAGATGGCAATTGCAAAAATTGCTCTGAAACATGGAGGATCTGTATCTGCAGAACACGGCATAGGACTGGAGAAAAAAGAACTTTTGCTAGAGGAGTTGAGGGAAAGAAATTCAATGGAGGTGCTCACATTGATGAAGAATATAAAGAAAGCCTTTGATCCAGAGGGCATAATGAATAGGGGTAAGATTTTTGACTGAAAAATCAGAGTACAGCCTAAAGCTACTTGAGAAGCTTGAGGATGAGGTAAATAGCTGTATTAACTGTGGTTTTTGTGAGTCTGTATGCCCGACGCTACCATCTAGTGGCTTCAGATCTTCCATAGGGGCCAGAGGGAGGGTTGATGTGGGTAAGGAAATGATAAGGGAAATCAAGGGGAAGGGGGTAATTGAACTTAAGGTCGACGAATCCTTCTACAGTTGCCTTGATTGCTACGCCTGCCTTCAGGTATGCCCCGCGGGTGTGAATGCAGGGAAGGTGAGTGAAATAGGAAAAGAAATTATCACATCTGGAGAACTGACCATAGAAGATCAAAAAAATCCCATTGCTGACATGATAGTAGAACTAACAATGAAATACAAAAATCCACTTGGTATAAGGGAGGTATGTGCAGGATGGTCAGCAGGTCTTCAGTTTGAATCAGAATCAACCAATCTGCTTTATACCGGAAATATGTACCAGATGATGGCATATAACGAAACACTGGGAAAAATAGAAAAATCAATGGGAGATGCTTTTTCCAAGAATATGGCCAGGTATTTAACCAAACATTCAGGATTATCCAAATATATGAAGTATTTCAGAAATAAGAAAACAGAGAGGGAAATGAACAGTTATTTAAAAAATATTTACAGTCTTTTAAAAGATTCAGGTATAAAATTCACATATTTGCATGAGGAAGAGCCCTATCCAGGGACATTCATTCACGACCTTGGCTACGAGAAGGAATTCAGTGAGTATGCAAAGTATCTTTGTGATCTGTTTCACGAAAGAAAGGTAAAGACGATTATTACTGTCGATCCTCACACATATGATCTATTAAAGAATACCCTACCTTCATATGTAACAGATTTTGATTTTAAGGTAATTTATTACCTCGATCTTTTAGAAGAAAATGATTTCCAGAGAACTTCTGATAATATAACATATCACGAGCCCTGCCATCTTGTTCTCAGAGGTGAGGGTTATAACAGGCCAAAAAAGTTGCTTGAATCAATCGCGAAAGTAAGTATGCCATTTCGTTCAGGGAAGAAGGTATTCTGCTGTGGAGGACCAGATGAATTACTCTATGGAAAACTTTCCTCAAATATATCAGAAGAGAGATTCAGACAGCTAAAGGAAACTGGAACCGAGAAAATTATTACAGCATGTCCTATATGCCTTTCAAATCTTAAAAAGGATGATTCTGTTGAGGATATATCCTCCTATCTAATAAACAGAAGAAAGGATAATCTTAAAAAGGTTCAGTAGTCATAAATTTTACTGTAATATTCTTTGAATAACAAAATAAATTCATTATCTTCGTAATATTAAAATTGTTAATTTATATATAGGAATTAGATATTTGTAGTGATGAAAGAAACTGCAATTCTTGTAATAGATCTTCAGAACGGAATGCTTAACGGTGAAGAAAAAGTTTTCATGAAAGAAGATCTTATAAGAAATGTGAAAATGATTTTGGATTCTGCAAGGAAGAGGAAGTATCCAGTCATAATGATTCAACACTCAGGAAAAAAAGGGGATAGTCTCGAACCAGGAACTGAGGGATGGGCAATTTACGACGAATTCTTATCGAAGGAATCTGAGACAGTTATACATAAGAACTATCCCGATGCATTCTATGAAACCGATCTTGATATGGTATTGAAAAGTGAAGGAATCAAGAACCTGATAATTTGTGGAATGCAATCGGAGCTTTGTGTTGACTCAACAATCAGGGATGCTTTTGCCCATGGATATAAGATCATTCTTGCATCAGATGGGCATAGCACATATGATAGAAAGAATATTAGTGCAGGTCAGATAGTGGAATTAGAAAACAGTGTACTTGGAGAATGGTTCGCAGATCTGAAAAATAGTTCCGAACTGGCAAAATCTATTGAAGCCAAAAAATTCGATTAATTACCATAATGGATAATCCAAAAAATCTAAATTTTGTAAAGGGTTTTTATAAACCCAATGTTACGTCTACTCATTAATAATTTACACAAGTCTCTGTGCTTCGTATACTTCGTGTTTTGTTGGTGGATTTACCTTTTCGAGGAGATCTTTCATGTCTTTAACACTTGGTGCTTCCCAGTTGCATATTGCCATAGATTCAGATCCTATGACGTTTATGGATTTTAGCTGAAATCCTGCTGGAAGTTTTCCATCCTTGGACATCTGCACTATGCTCCCTACAACCTTTGTTACCTCTTCTCCATTCTTTGGTTTCCATCTGTGCTCAACAATTACATTTGCCATTTTTTATCACCAATACTCATATCAATAGATAAGGTATATATTTATAGCCAACGTGGATTGGCTTTCATGAGGCAAATCGATCTTGTTATAGATAATCACCTTGCATTCAACCAGTTATCTAAGGATTTTGCAAATATAAAATTCTTGAGATGGTGCAATTCTAATATAGACTACCTTGAATTCTACGGGAAAAATAATGATCTGAAGGCTCTCGAAGATGAATTTGCAAATATAGAACAGAAGCTTGGAACAACCATAGTCTACAGAGAGAACAAAGAAGGTAAGGTGGAACTCATGATGAAATGCAGGTGCAGCATCCAGAATTCATCAATACGCATAGCTGAATCACTCTATTCCCTGTGGCAAGGTCCAGTAGTTTACGATAATGGACTGGAAACTATTACTCTCATAGTCATTGAGACTGGTACAATTGAAAAACTAATTCAGGCATTCGAAAAATATGGTGAGGTAAAAATAAAAAAGAGTAAGTCCATACATCCAGAAACACTGAGAAGTGTATCAACTGTTTCCGTATCTGATATTTTCTCCGACTTAACTGTAAAGCAGGCAAAAATTATGCAAATAGCACTTGCCAATGGCTACTTCAAAATACCAAAGGCCACAGAAATAGAATCTCTTGCCAGAATTGTTTCCCTTTCTGAATCTACAGTTGAAGAGCACCTTAATAAGGCGAAGAACAGAATACTTAACAACATTTCACCCTTTCTGGAACTGTTCTTTCTTTCTGAGCAGGAGTAAGTTTCCAAAAAGTATGACTATCTACCATCATATATACCAGTGCACCATGCTTAACAATCCATAGAACGAAAAGGAATTAATAAATCTTTAAATACGGTCTTACATTATCTGAAAGAACAGACCATACACCAGTGGCAATGTTAAGGCATCCACAGTTGAGCACAAAAATTTTTGTTGCAAAACAGGTGTAACGGTAGAGGTGAAAAAAATATGGCAACACCACATCATCCTAGAAGAGGATCTATTGGATACTATCACAGAAAGAGAAAGCCTAGCTTAAAGTCTACAATCAGAAGCTGGCCAGAGATTGAGGGAAATGTTAAAATCCAATCTTTTGGAGGCTACAAGGTTGGTATGACACATGTTGAGATGGTAGATTACAGAAAGAGTAGTACAACAGCAGGAAGAAATATAATGGCTGCTGTAACAGTAGTTGAGGTACCACCAGCAAAGGTAGTTTGTGTCAGGGGATATTCTGAAACCGAAGACGGATTAAGAGTAACCTATGAAAAGTGGGCAGACAATCTGGATAAGGAGATTTTTGAAGTAATTCCAGAGGTAAAAAAGAAAAACGAAAGAGAAATTCCACAGGATCTCACAGAAGTTAGAGTTATGCTGATGCTTCAGCCATGGCTTATCACAGGGGTTCCAAAGAAAATACCTGATATTTATGAAGCCAGAATTGGGGGTTCAACAGTAGACGCCAGAATCAAATATGCCACTGAAAAACTGGGAAAAGAAATAGAATTTACAGACTTTTCAAAACCAGGAAACTTTGTGGATGTTATATCAGTGACCAAGGGAAAGGGATTCACAGGTCACGTTGAGAGATTTGGAGTCAAACTTCTTCCAACAAAAAATAGAAATCACAGGAGAATGATAGGAACACTGGGTCCATGGCACCCAGACTGGATAAGATGGCAGGTTCCTCAGGCAGGACAAATGGGATCGCACCAGAGGACGCAACAGAACATGAGGATCATAAAATATGCCAAATCCCAGGGTCAGGATGATATCAACGTTAAAGGAGGATTTGTAAACTACGGATTGGTTAGAACAAATTATGTATTGATTCACGGTTCAGTTCCAGGTCCAATAAAGAGGTTAATTAAATTCAGGGATCCATCAAGGCAGAAATCTCCATCTGTTGAGAATCTGGAAGTTGCATATATATCCAGGGAATCCAAGCAGGGTGATTAAAAATGAAAACATCAGTTTACAATATGGAAGGAAAGGTTGATCACGAGGTAGAGGTACCTCAAATTTTCCAGTCTGAGTTAAGAGAAGATATAATGCAGAAGGCTTTCAGAGCAGTAACACTTTCATACAGAAAGCCCTACGGCTCCTCACCCAATGCAGGACTGAGGAGAGTTGGGCATACATCAGGGCCAGGAATGGGTATTTCTAGAATGCCCAGAGTATCCGGAAGTTCAAGGGCAGTATTACTCGGAAGCACAAAGGGAGGTAGAAGTCCACATTCTCCAAGAGCAGAGAAGGTACTCAAACTAAAGATAAACAAGAAAGAAAAAGAGATAGCATGGAAAACTGCATTGACCATGGCTGCAAATGCTGAAATGGTAAGGAAAAGAGGTCACATGTTTTCTGAAGAACTTACCTTCCCTGTTGTTGTTAATGATGATATTAACAATATTAGAAAGACCAGGGAGGCAAGAAATTTCCTTCAGTCTCTTGGTGTATGGGACGATATAGAAAGGGCGAAGGACAGAACAAAGATCAGGGCTGGCAGAGGTACAATGAGGAACAGGACGTACAGGACACCAAAGAGCATTCTTATTGTAACAGACTCTCCCATGCATCTTACAGCCTTTAAATCTCTTCCAGGAGTTGAGGTATCGCATTGTAAAAATATTTCAATATCAAAACTCGCTCCAGGAGGAAAAGGAGGAAGACTGATCCTTTTTACCGAAAGCTCAATTAAGAATATGGGGGTAGAATGAAGATGGAAGACGTTATTATTTCACCAACTGCGACAGAAAAAACCATGATACAAAGTCAGACTGAAAACAAACTTACATTTATAGTTAGCAGGAAGGCAACAAAGAAACAAATAAAAGAAGATGTGGAGAAACAGTTCAATGTAAAGGTTGAAAAAATAAATGTTCTCTACACAAAGAGAGGAAAAAAAGCAGTGATTAAACTTGCTCCAGAGTTTAATGCTGAAGAGATTGGAGAGAGGATAGGAATTTACTGAGGTATTAAAATGGGTAAACTATTAATAACACAGAGAAGAGGAAAGGGCAAACTGGTGTTCAGGAGTCCTGGGCATAGACATGTGAGCCCAATGAGAATACCCGAGGACGGAAATTACAAAATAAAAGATATTATTCACGCCCCGGGCAGGACGTCACCAGTTCTGGTCCTTGATGGTACTAACAAGAAAAAACTGTACCAAATAGCATTCAACGGTGCATACGTTGACCAGACAGTTAACATAGGTAAAATAGAAAATCCCAAAAGTGGGGATTCTACTTACCTTGGATTTATTCCAGACGGCTCTCTGGTTCATAACATAGAAACAGTACCGGGTGATGGAGGAAAACTCTGCAGGACTGCAGGTGCATACTCTCAGGTAATAAGTCACGGGGAATTTGTTTCAATAAAATTGCCGTCAGGAGCTATAAAGAATGTGAATCCACAGTGCAGAGCAACAGTAGGAGTTGTTGCTGGTACAGGAGCGAAAGATATTCCAATCCTAAAGGCCGGAAGGCACATACACTATCTTCAGAGCAAGGCTAAAAAGGCCTATACTGTAAGAGGTGTTGCAATGAATGCGGTGAACCATCCTCATGGAGGAGGAAATCATCAGCACGTTGGTAGACCAAGCACAGTTGGAAGGGGTACACCACCAGGAAGGAAAGTAGGAAGATTATCACCTAAAAGGAGGAAGATTAAATGACCACAAATAGACAGGCATCAGCGAAGTCCATAAGAAGGAGGAGCAGGAAGTCCCAAAAAGTTGCCATGGGCAGATCCAAGGAATTCAAATACAAGGGATATACACTGGAAGAGCTCCAGAAAATGGACAGGGAAAAGCTCATGGAAGTGTTTCCAGCAAGAGTAAGAAGAAGCTTAAAAAGAGAAATGGGGCCAGATCAAAAGATAGTAGTAAAGAGACTACTTGGAAAGAAACCTGAAATCAGGACACATGTAAGGGACCTTATAATTCTTCCCAGATATGTTGGAAAAATAGTGCACGTTCACAACGGTAAAAGTTACGTAAAATTCGAACTTAAAGCTGAAATGATTGGACATTATGTAGGAGAATTCGCATTAACAAGGGGAGAAGTAAAGCACTCTGGACCAGGAGTAGGTGCAACAAGGTCTTCAAAGTTCATGCCACTGAAGTGATTTAAAATGAAAGGATACTCATTAAATGAAATACCGGAAAAATCTGCCAGATCCATAAGGAAGAACTGTAACATCTCCCTGAAGGATGCAGTAAATATAGCACATAATCTGAAAGGAATGAACCTCTCAAAGGCAGAGGCACTTCTAGATGATGTAATGAACAAGCAGAGACCAATAAAATATTTTAGATATCTGGATTCAGTATCACACAGGAAGGGATATGGTCCTGGTAGATACCCTGTCAGAGCAGTCAAGCAATTCAAAACACTGATAGATAACGTGAAAGCTAATGCGGAATTCAAGGGGCTTGATACGGACTCACTAAGGATAAGCTTAATAACAGCAAATAAAGGACCAATGCTGAAGAGATTCACACCTAAGGCATATGGGAGAGCTGGTGCGAACAACAGGGATATGGTTCATCTCTCCATTGTTGTAGAGGAGGTTGAAGAATGAAAGAGAGAAAGTTCATTAACGAAAGTATAAAAAGACTTCTCGTTTCAGAATATGTCAGGAAAGAAACGGACAGTGCTGGCTTCGGTGGAATTGAAATGAAGAGAAATCTTCTTGATACATCAATACAGCTAGTGGTAAACAAACCGGGTCTTGTCATAGGCAGAAGGGGATCAAAGGTTCAGGAGATTGAAGAGACACTAAAGAATAGATTCAAAATTGAAGGCCCAAGGATAGAAGTCAAGGAGGTAAAGAACCCTGACCTTAATCCGCAGATCGTTTCAAAGAAGATTGCAATGTCTCTGGAGAAAGGATGGGCCTACAGAAAGGCAGGAAACACTGCACTGAGAAGAATTATTGAAAGCAATGCAAGGGGCGTAATGATCAAGATCGGTGGAAAGATATCCGGTGAAAGAGCCAGAAGCCAAAAATTCTTCTTTGGTTCAATAAAGTACTCTGGTGAACCTGCAAGAAGTGGTATAGAATATGGTTTCTCAACAGCAAAGCTGAAACTTGGAATCATAGGGGTTTCTGTCAGAATACTGAACTGGGACTACAAGCTTCCAGATGATATAAAGGTAAACAACTCAAATTTAGTAATGAAGGAGGTGAACACAGAAAATGTCGGAATTGAAGCCGGACCAGTTGAGAAAAATGAATAAGGACGAGAGAGACGAAAGAATGAAGGAGCTCAAGGAGAATCTTCTTAGACAGAGGGCAAGTGTCGCCATGGGAGGATCACCTTTGAATCCAGGATTGATAAAGTCCATAAGGCGCCAGATCGCCAGGATAAGAACAGTCGATCACGAGGAGGAAACTAAAAGATGAAGGATAAGAACTTTACAGGAATCCCAAAGGAACTGCAGCCATGGGATGGATTTACCAGAGATACCATGGCAGTAAGAATAACAGTTGATAAAAGAAGATATGGCAAAAACGTGACCATCATTGAGGGTATTGATCCGAAGATGGAAGATGTTGATGATATAGCGAAACAGCTGAAAAGGAAAGTTGCTTCGGGGGGAACTGTAAAGGAAGGCAGGATTATCGAATTACAGGGCGATCACAGGGATTCTGTAAAGAAGTATCTTGAAAGTATCGGATTCAAAACGGAGGTTGTAGGATAATGGTCTATAACATTTACGGAGAAGAATATCTCGGAAGAAAAATAACTGTACTAAATTCAAAAAACAGACAACTTCTGGGAGTCACGGGAATCGTGGTCAAGGAGACAAAGAATATGTTCTCCATAGAAACATCTGACATGGTGAGGCAAATACCAAAGGATTCATGTGATTTCAACGTAAATGTGGAAGGAACTAATTATCTGATAAAGGGAAACCTGATTCGATACAGACCTGAAAATCGACTTAAGGAACTGAGGAAGATCAATAAAAATTTAAGGAGGATGAACTAAATGACAAGAAACATAGGACTTGACATTGCACCACCGGAAAAGCAGTGTGAAGATAAGAAATGTCCGTACCACTCAAATCTGAGTGTAAGGGGAAGAGTAATCATAGGCACAGTTGTTTCAAAGGGAATGGTAAACAGTGTGGTAGTAAGGAGAGAATTTAAGAAATTCAACTCAAAGTATGAGAGGAATATAAAATCCATATCGAGCTATCATGTACACCTACCTCCCTGTATTGAGGTGAAGAACGGAGATAGAGTTCTCTTCACGGAATGCAGGAAACTTGCAAAGACAATATCGCACGTTGTTGTAGGGAGGCTGGATCAATGAAGGGTATAGCCGGAAGGCAGTCAAGAGGATTACCACTTGGAGCACGAATGGTATGCGCAGATAATAGCGGTGCCAAAATTGTGAGTCTAATTAATGTAAAAGCATGGCACGGAGTCGCAAGAAGGGTTCCAGCAGCAGGTGTTGGTGACATGTTTATAGCAAGCGTTAAAAAAGGAGGTCCAGACGTTAGGGCAAAGGTTGTTTACGCAGTGGTGATAAGACAGAAGCGGCCCTAT
>JAMDCG010000049.1 GCA_023489425.1 Thermoplasmatota archaeon | reverse complement strand
TGTACATCCTCTGTAGAAATTTATGAATTATTTAAAATGCAGAAAAAAACTAGTTATAAGGAAGATAGTAATTAATCTCTATCTTCGTTTCTGTAATTATCTCTGGAGCCGTACTCTCTCCTTCCACCGCTGTTTCCGCCGTATCCGCCGCCGTTTCTTCTGAAACCGCCGCCAGTACCGCCTCTTCTGAAGTTAGTGTTTTCATAAACTTTTTCGCTCATGTCATTTTCACTGTTAACTTCTTCAACAGTTTCCTCGGATTCGTTAAGGTTTCCATATTTTCCAACGTTCAATCTCATCTGGCCTCTGACCAGTGAAATATAGCCGTTATCAACATGAAGTGTGGATCCATCCTTTACAGATGCAGCCTGTTCTCCCCAGAGGGATAGCTTTATCTTTCCAGTGTCGTCTCCTACAACAACCTCAGTTACGGATTTTGATTCTCCGAATCTTGTGTTTATCTCTTTTGGCTCGCCTATCTCTATGACCTTAGCAAGAACATTTACTCTTCTCGACTCAGGTGTAAGGTCCTTTATTTTGGTAATTCCTTCCATATGGTTTACGTCCCGTCCTTTCGGACTGAATAGTATTCCTTACTCGTATTTATATTAATGCGTTAATTTGAGTTAACATTCTTCATTTGAATTAATTCGGTTGAAAGCCCTTAATTTCATGAATAACAGATCTTCTCGATATTGTCTAAAACCAAATGATATGGATAATGAATCATTTCAATATACTAGTTTATTTCATGTTCTAATATATGCCTTAACCATGGAATAACAGAAGTGAAAAATGAAGGTCCGTGGTGTGCAAAAAAATCAAGTTTTCCTGGGGTACAGAATATATTGTTTTTTCTGAATGCAGATGTGTTACTCAGCGGTGTATCCTTAAGGCGTTTTATGGTCTCTTCTACACTGGTTCCCCTGTACATCTTTCCTTCAAATATCATGAGTTCTGGATCGAATTTTCTGACCTGCTCATAATCTGGTTCAAGCCATTCCTTTAAGTTGTTGTCAAAAGGTGTTGAAATACCATGTAAATTTAAGGTTGATGTAATATAACTTAAAGACCCGAATGAGACAGGTCCTCCAAGATCTATCTCCAGATATGCCCTCTTATTTGAGTCATACGGAACGAAATATTTTTGAAGTTCTCTGGCAAGATTTTGGGCATTGCTTATTTTTCCCGTTACAACTCCAACCCTGCTTATCATATCCAGTATTCCATAGGGTGTTGAGGGTAGCTCAAACTGAAAAACTTGATATTTTTTCATTAATTCTTTTGTAAGATTTTCCTGATATCCTGATATTGTGAAAATAATGTCAGGATTTATTCCGTTTATTATATTTTCATTATATGTACTGTAACTACCAATTTTTTTGATTTTTTCAACAGATTCTGGCCTCCTGCAGAATGCACTTACTCCCTTAAGTTTGTTTTCGAGACCTATAAGGCAAAGTGTTTCAGTAATAGAGGGATTGAGCGAGATTATACTGTTGATCTTATCTGGAACATCAACATCCCTTAAGGTAAAGTCCCTGAGCTTTGTCATTTTAGAATGTTATTGGAACGTATCCTTCCTGAAGGGCCTTTGCCAGTACTTCTCCAGCAGGTTCAAGATTTATGTTCTTTGATTTTAGTGGTTCTGAAATCTTCTTATTGTCGGCAATGAACACGCATGCTGTTTTATAGATACCAGCATCTGTTGCCTCTTTTAGCATCCCATCAATCATTTCATCTCCCTTGGCAATCATTTCCTGTGAGGGACCAAAGAAAAGAACCCTGACGTCAGACACACGATTCTTTTGCTTCATGTTTATTGCCATTCTCAGTCCAGTTAATGCCTTCTCTTTCTGCTCCAGACCACTGCTGATTATAAATATGATTTTTGTTTCCGTCATGATTGTAGATATAATCTATATATAAAAATCATAAGTAGCTATGAATTACAATTCAAAGTAGAAGAATGAATAATTTAATAATATTCATTTAAATCTTAAATTAATGAATTCTATTAAGGTTAAGGCATCAGCCCACCCAACCATGGGTATAGTCTTACTGGGAGGACTTTCCGATCCTGCATTGAGACTTCCATATCATAATTCTGCTGGAATTTGCTATTCACTTGCTGATAGGGAGTCAGTAGCAGAAACAACTCTAACCATAACCGATGAAAAAATGGAAAATACACTCAATGGTGAGACTTTGGATGTAAAAGACACCAGATCTCCCTTTAAATTAATCGATCTTTACAAAGAACAGATCAATAGAAAGTATTCTGGCCACATATATTTCAACTCTGTAAACAGAAATATAATAAGTGGTAGCTCGGATGCAGGGGCAGCCGCACTTGGGAAATGTATATCATGGCTTCTTCCCGATGTTGATAAAAATGATCTGGAATTGAATATGAGGAAAGTTTCTGAGAGTGCCGGAAGAAGTTTTTATGGTGGTTTGACAGTTACAGAAGGGATAGAAAAACCACTAACAAGGCAAATTCTTGATGAAAGTAAATTCGAGAATTATAGAATTTTAAGCGTTGTATTTCCTCACAAAAGAAAGCCATCGGATGATATACATTTCAATCAGCCGAAATCAGAATGTTACAAAAAAAGAATTATGAATGCAGATCAAAATGTGATCACATTAAAGGAGCTCGCAAGAAAGAACCAAATAAAAGATATATTCGAACTTGCCATGAGAGATACAGACGATTACCACTATCTTAACAGCCTTGTTGATGTTAAAATTGTGACTGAGGAAATGAAAGTACTGATGGAAGAAGTTCAAGAGATTAGAAAAAAGATGTGGGTTACATACATCGTGACTGGGGGAAATAGTGTATTTCTTGTGACAGAGGAAAAAGATGTAGAAAGTATAAGAAATGTTGCTCTAGAACATTCAAGAGAGATTCATCTTTTGAAGGTCACAGGAGGCGCTAGAGTCATTCAAACGGGTGATTCAAATCTTAAATCAGAATAGGAAAGAATAAAAAGCTTAATTGTATTAGGACTCTGAATGGCGGAGAAAAAGGATGGTTTCCAATCAGGGGCAGGTTTAATAAGGTATTTCGATGAGGAAGAAATTACAGGACCAGCTCTGGATCCAAAACTTGTTATATATATTGGGATAGCAATGGCTGTTGTTGTCGAACTGGCAAAAGTTTTCTGGCCAATTTAAAATAATTTTATTACCTAATGTTATAATCCGACTTTCATATCACTGGGATTTTTAATAAAAAGTGGTTTGTTCTATTTGAATATGTTATAATTATTATACAATGAGTGACTAATCATCCTGTATAAAACAGTAAAATCTCCTTCTGGTATCACTTAGACATGTTTTAACACTGATCAGTGATTCCTCACGTAAGTGTTTCAGTGAACCCATTAAAGCCCTTTTTGAGAGCCCTGTTTCTTTCATAAGTGTCTTTACATCTGCAATTTTTATACTCTTCAAGGTTATTAATATGAGTCTTGATGAGGGTGTCAGTTCCTTAAATTTTTCTTCGCTTAACGTGAAACACCCATTATTTCAAAGGTATAAATCTTACTTCATTTCAGAGAAGATAAATAAAAAACAATGTTAGACGATTAGATGTCCAGACTGGAGTATTTGTTGTTTGCTGAACTTAATGGTTTAGAACTTTTGACTGAAAGAAGACTGGTTAGAATCCACCAGTTATGTTACTTTTACTAATTTGCCTCTAATAAGATTAAAAAATTAATTTCAATTGATAATGCAAATGTTTTTTAAACCAGATGAATTATGATTATTCTATATGAAGCCAGTGATAAAGGAAGATAAAGCAGTGAGCGAAATAATTGGGGCCATTTTGCTCTTTGCCATAGCGTCTGTGCTATTAACGAGTTTTATTTTATGGTATGTTCCTAGCACAGGCACAAACAATGATTTGTCATATCAAAGTTCTACACAGAATGCTTTCTCATCGCTGGATTCGAAGATGATCAATCCATCAGTTACTCCAGGAAGTGGAATTTCACAGAGCTTTTCCTTAGGTATCAGTGGAACACCACCTTTCACGCCATCCCAAAGTACTAATCTATATTATTCAAATAACTTCAATGCAAATTTATCCTATGGAATGAATGTCAATTACACGAATATAGTTACAAAAAAAACTGTTTCTATTGCAGCATGTGCCAATGCGAGTGTAAGCAATATACTCGACAATAACTATGTGTCTTCTCAATTCAAATATTCTGTAAATTTTAGAGAAACTGGTCTAGCCACAGGGTATTTCTGGACAGTTACCCTAGGAGGCGTTCAGGAGTCAGGCAGTCCTAGTTCAACCAGTGTGAGTGGTCAAAGTGGATCTCCTGATGTGGTATCCTTCAGTCTTTCTCGAGGCACTTATAGCTATACAATTACAACCAATAATGAAACAGATAGAGCAAGTCCATCTGATGGTACTGTAAAGGTTACAAATCAGGAGGTTACAGTTCCAGTTCAATTTACCAATAGCGAAAGTTCAGCAGGTCAGAGTATTGTAGCAGCAGCATTTGGGCCAACAAAGGACACTAATGCAGTTAATTCTGCCAATTATATACAACTTGCAACCCAGCAAAATATCCCAAAAGTTTCTTATCCTAATTACTGGTTGAACAACTCTTATCAACGTTTCAATAATAGCGATATAAATTATTATCCGCTCGCATCGCAACAATTCTTTGTATACCAGAAGGATACTCATTTAAGCTATGTAATGTTTTACCTTGAACCTAATATAGTTTACTGTGAACAGAAAGAACAAGGTGATGCCGGTGTTTATGTTTCAATAGGTCATTCACCATTTGGGAAATCAGTTAAATATGGTAATGTGTCAGTAACATTAAAGTATCCCGGCTCAGGTTCAGCTTTCAATTCAACTAATACACTGGAGAATTTATCATTTAAAGGTGGCGGACCCGTACTAGACTCAAATGGAAAAACTACTACATATTATCTGAATTTCTTTGAAGCAGTAAGGGAAAGTGAAAATAATGGAACTTATTATCAGGGAGGAATCACGCCTTTATTGAATTTTGATAACACTTCAACGGGATATGGTTATGGCCCAAACGAATTTATTGCTACGATTACCAATCCAACTATTTCAGCGAATACTGGAGTTTCTTATTATTATGAGGCAACTGCTGTGGCAACGTGCAGTGGGACAACAAAAGGAAGCACAGGAAATCCACATTACCCTCACTATGGCCCCTCATATTTTTATATCTCTTCGGATCAATTCGTGACCAGTTACACTAATTATTACTACCTTTTAGGATATAATGTCCCATCTTCAACCAACAGTGGCTCTCTGCACATACACGAAAGCGGAATAAATAAGACTTATTTGAAAAATGGAAGAAAGTGGGAGTTTTATTTGGGATCAGACTGTCACAGCAGTAGTTCACCATGGATTAACATTACTGGCTTATCATTTAGAGAATATAATTATACGGTACCAAATTTTGAAAAAAACATATCAAACCCAGAGAATGGATTCATATCGATCGTGAATAAAGGTAGTACAAATTCCGTTACTTGTTTAAATGTAACATTTTTTACTCCAGTAGGTTCTCTGCCAAATTTCTGGGCAATATCTGACTGCGCTAAGCAACAATTTGTTTTAAACAAGGCTGCCAATATTAATTATGTTACACTCTATCTTTATAATTTTACAATACCGCCCGGGTATGAATCTGGGAATACACCGACGAATTACATAAGTATTGAGATATTCAATAAAACAGGCGGAGCCATTGTAACTGTAGATAAAAAAATTTTACAGACAGGGTGGGAGCAAATTTTTCTAACCAGTTCAATTGACGGGCATAAACCAATAAAATTTGGAAAGGGGACGTATAATATAACCGTTAGGGATGTAAACTCAGCTGGTCAGATATCATTTTCTGGAGAAGTCGGGTGGGGTTTTGCAATGACTGGAGGATATAGCAATTATCTTCAAAGAGTTGAATCAGATAGTATGACATCTGCACTGAATATTTCAAAAAATTCAGTTTTAACTTCATATGGATCAAATTCTCCTAATACCTGTGATGTATCTAATCAATCTTTCATATTTGGGGTAGGCTATTATAACGTTACGGTATCTAGAGAGATAGTTCCTTATCAAGTTACGGGAGATTTTCACATTGTTGGTTCTCTAAATTCTAAGGGAGTTACCCAATTCACTATTACTGAAACACAAGTCCTCCAGGATGGGATCGTACTAACGGCTGGGAAAGGGGTAACATATGTTACCGTTAATCCATTACCAATTAGGATAGTTGATTCGTCCAAAGGGATCTCATTAAGCTCTATTGCGTATAATATGTCCATGTCTAAAGGGGTTTCTACGTCAGTAAGTGGTGTAGGAAGCACCATAGTATCAATGATAATGTCAAAATCTACGCTCGTAAATTACACTACTGGGAACTCTTATACCTTTAACAACAAACTGGGAAAAGTTAACAGCATTTGTCTGTACAATTACAGCTATATAATCCACTCAACCTATGCTTCCTACTGGGCCAATACTATGTTCACAGAACTACTGGGTTCAGGGTCTTATAGTAATTTTAACCTGTTCCACCGCTTTGACTTCAGGCTTTCTAAGAACACAGAGATAGTTTCGATGATTGACAAATATGTATCGCTATATTCAGCAAACATAAAAAGTGTAGATTACACTGTTGATTCAGTCTGAATCTAGGATGATACATAAATATAGATAATTAATTTTTTTTAATTTTAATATGTTTAACGTTATATATGTAGTATCACAGAATAGTTCTGATACATTATATAGAACGCAACAATAATCACAATTACTGCAAATATCTGTGTGAGTCTTCTCTTTGGTACTTTTCCAGCAAGTCTTGCACCAAACCATCCACCAAAGATTCCTCCCACAATAAACAGTGCTGATATTATTATATTAAGATCGCCACTTATGGCATATCTTGCTGCTGTTATCACACCAAATGTTCCAACTGCCATGAGTGATGTGCCCACTGCCTGAAGAATGTTAAGGCCTCCACCGAACAGTAATCCTGGAACTATGAGGAAACCTCCACCTATGCCGAAGTATCCCGATGCGAACCCTACAACGAGCCCTGCAAGAATAAGTATTGCCAGTGATCTTGATGAGTTAGACACTTTTCTTTGCATTTCTGATAGATCTATGCATTTTCTTTTTAGCATATATACTGCAATTCCTATCATCAGAAAACTGAAGAAGAACAAGAGATCATTGCCTGGTGTTAATAGACCTAACTCTGAACCGATCAGGACCCCAGCAATTCCGGGAATTGTGAATTCAAGTCCTATCTTGTAATCAACATGCTTCTTAAGTGTATGTGGTATTAAATTTAAATACGCATTAACACCAACCGCAAGTGCAGTTGTTCCAATCACAATATGTGGATGATCAAAGCCGACAAAGTATATGAGCAATGGAATGGCAAGTATTGATCCTCCGCCACCGATTAATCCAAGGGAAAACCCTACAAGAACACCGGATATTATGGATAAGAATATCTGGAGTTCATTTATTTCAAACATAATGCATCTAGAATGTTATTACTGAATAGCCTTCCTTTATTCTATTATCAACTTCAACAGCACCAAAGACTGAATCTAGATTTTCGAATATATCTTCATCTGATAATCCTTCTCCTTGAAGGCTGACCTTGCAGACCTTAACTGGTATGGATGCTTTCCTTAGATTATCTATCTGTTCTCTGAACTGCGGAGCACTTTTTTGTTTTTTATTCACTGCCTGTACTCCTCTTCCTAAAAATAGAAATTCCACTGTTGAATTCGCATTTTTAACTGCATTTACGGCAAAATTAAATGCAACCATTTCTGTGTTTATATTTTCCTTACCTGTTGTAAGCATAACGAGAATTTTTGTCATAACTATTATCATCTCTTATTTTATGTCATATTTCTATCTATAATTTAATTTTTATGAATTTTTCATAGATTTATGATTGCACTACAGTAAACAGAGTTTCAGTAGCAATGACGAACAGAGTTTTTCTTTCTCGCAGTGTGCAATTTTTGTACATTAAAAGTGCTGTTTTATTAATGATACCATGACCTGTTTATGAAAACTCCTATAACTGAAGAAAAGGCTGTGAGTGAAATTATAGGTGCACTTCTTTTATTTGCCATTGTAAGCGTTCTTCTGACTAGCTTTATTTTATGGTATGTTCCAAGCACCAGCACAAGTAATGAAATAAATTTTCAGATGGAAACGCAATCATCCCTGATTTCCATGGAGTCAAAGATGTTAAACCAAAACCTCAAGCCGGGAGACTCGGTTTCAGAGAATGTACCTCTCGGTATAAGTGGTACACCCCCTTTCATTCCAGCAGAAAGTACCAATATTTATTATTCAAGTAATTTCAATGCTTCTCTATCATATTCTCTCGAAATGAACTATACCAAACAGGTAGATAGAAAAATTGACTCCGTTGCTTCATGCGCGAACACCAGTTCAAATAACATTATGAATAACATGAAGATTTCAGAGATAGACGATTATGAACTCGAATTTATGGAAAGTGGGTTAAAAACTGGCAGGTACTGGAACGTAAAGGTGAACGGTATTTCCAAGTCCTCCAGTCCAGCAACTGCTTCGACTTCAGGAATTCTAAGTTTTTGCCTTCCCAGAGGGGAATATACTTTCAGTGTTAGCTCTAACAGTAAAAGTTTCAAACCTGATCCAGCAAGGGGAATTGTTCTTGTAAACACTTCTTCAGTTTCTATTCCCATTGTTTTTACATGTAATATAAATCAAACGGTCATTTCCGGTAATTTCGGCGAAACGTCTGATTTGGCATCTATTAATTTTAATCATGTTAGCCCTGACTATAATTATAACACAAACCTGAACCGATCATATGATAGTACAAATTGCCTGGGAGACTGGCTTGGTGATAGCGCTAATGTGCTGAAAATAGGGAATACAAATTATTACAGACTTGCCTCCCAGCAATTTACTATTAGCTCCTCCTATGAGTCTGTGAACTATGTTGAATTTATTCTGGAACCTAACCTAGAATATGGAAATCAGTTTATGCAGGGAAAATCATCATTGTACCTAAATGTTGGAAAAACCATGTGGGGATCAGCCTTAACAGGATCTGGAAAAGTCATAAATTTGAAGAGAAATACAAACAACACTTCCTATACAAAGGGTGATATTATGGAAAAAGTGAACTTTGATAACTGTATACTCCTGGGTACCCAGCACCCCTACATAAGAACATATTACTTAAATTTCTGGGAATCTGTGAATGAGAGTTCAGGATCATCCGGTAAGCAGAACAGCAACTTTGGTATTCGATACAGCAACAATAAGATGGGTTATGGTTATGGTCCCAATGAATTTCTTGCATCTGCCAGTAATCAACCCTGCTCAGATGGAATTGGCACTGCTTACGCCTTCAGTGCACAGATTAAATGTAATATCTCCTACGTTAAAGATAACAGTTCATTGCCCCATGAATACAATTGCTTTAATATTACAAAGGATAATCTGAAGTCACTTTCAGAACCATATTACTTTATTATTGGTTATAATCCAACGTGTGGGTCGTCTTCACTGCATATTACTGAGAAAGGACTGATGTACAAAACACACTCAACCCCAAAGTGGAAGATATGCATTGGGGAAAACAGCTATGACATTAATGGCACCTCTTTAAGTATACACGATTTATGTGATTTTCAGTATTCCGTTTATATACCTAATCACGGAAAGTATGTTCCAGATACGGTAAATGGAGTAATATCAATTCATAATGGCTGTAATTCTCTTTCCATTACCTTTGTAAACTCAAGCAATGAAGTCCAAGATTCCAGTGACATATCAGATCAGGGGATACAGTGTATCAGTTTAAATCATATTGAAAAATT
>JAMDCG010000100.1:5284-9980 GCA_023489425.1 Thermoplasmatota archaeon | reverse complement strand
GAAAATATTTGAAAGCAGTTGCCATCTATTGTGTAATAAAAGGTGCGGGGAGATAATTAACGCATGTATGATACTAAGCAACATTATAAGGATAGGTAGGGATTTGAACCCTAATAAATAAGATCTGCAGTCTTACGCATAACCTCTCTGCCACCTATCCACAAATTTCCGTAATGGAATATTGCATATTTACCTTTCTTTAGAAGTACGTGTTCAAATAAGGAAAAATTAGTAGATAGTAGTAGACTTCTGGATATTTATTTATATTGACTATAGTGTACTCATGTCAATAACAAACCGGTACTTTACATCTGAATTCACTGTTCGTATATACGCTTCATTGACCATTGACATTGGTATGAGCTCTATGTCTGAAACAATATTGTGCTGATCGCAATAATCTAACATCTCCTGCGTTTCTTCTATCCCACCTATATTTGATCCGCTGACCGACCTTCTTCCATTTATTAGTGAACCTGCAGAAATAACATGTTGAGATTCCTTTTCCGGCAATCCAACAAGAACAATGCTGCCATCAATCTTCAGAAGTGATATATAGAGATTCATATCGTGTGGTGCAGGTATAGTATCAATTATGAGATCCATTGACATTCTGTTTTTCTTCATTTCTTCCATATCCCTGGACATGATCACTTTATCCGCTCCGAGTCTCTTTGCCTCATCCTTCTTCTTTTCCGAAGTTGTTAAAACAACAACGTTTGCTCCCATAGATTTAGCTAACTTAACAGCCATATGACCAAGTCCTCCTAACCCTGCAACGCCAACTGTCTGACCAGGTTTAACTTTCCAGTGTTTCAATGGAGAATATGTCGTAATACCTGCGCATAGTAAAGGAGCAGTAGCTGCAAAATCAAGTTTCTCCGAAACTTTAAGAACAAAATTCTCAACAACAACTATCTTATCCGAGTATCCTCCGTAAGTGACCCCACCGCTTACTTTATCTTTTGAACTATAGGTAAATGTTGCACCATTTTCACAGTATTGCTGTAGTCCCATCTTACATGGTTCGCACTGACCACATGAATCAACCATGCACCCTACGCCAACCCTATCTCCAGGTTTAAATTTTGTAACACCATTGCCAACGCTGTTTACAATCCCAACTATTTCATGTCCTGGAACCATCGGATATGATGCTCCTCCCCAATCATTATTTACCTGATGAATGTCTGAATGGCAGATTCCACAGTACTTTATATCGATTAAAACATCCTTATCTCGAAGTCCACGTCTTTCGAACTCAAATGGTGATAATTTTCCTCCAGCCTCCTGTGCCGCATATCCTTTCGCATCCATATGTTCAAAATGCAGGTATTGTTTATAAACATTTTTTAAAGACTACAGAAGGAAAGCTGCTTTTTTGTGACAATTTAACAAATAAAAAGAGTGCTCATTCAGGTTATATCTATTATATAAGATTATAAACCTCCAAAAACCTTCATCTTAACTGACTTTGGCATGATCTTTGCCAGAGTAATATATCTACCTACACTTTTTTCTCCTTTTGCATGAATCTTAGAGTGTAATTGGTTGTGCTTCATTAGCCATGGCCTTATCTGGCTATCCCATATTTTCTGGTACTGCTCAAGATCGTTATTGGCAATTGCTAAGGCTGCTTCCTTTCCTGACCAGAACGCACCCTGAAGACCTCCAGCAGTTGTGTTGAGGACAGCATTAACCATATCACCTACCCACAGCTGATTTTCCCTTACCACCTGATCTGATGGCTTTGTCAACGGGATCTGATGAGCCATGGTATGAACTACCTCTCCGTCAACCTCTGGGAATTTATCGGTAAATTTTTTCAGTACACTTTTTGGTGCCTCCCCGTTAAGCGGGTAATAACAAACACCAATCTTTCTGGTATTTTTTGAGTCAGCAAAGTCCCAGAAGTAACCGCCAGGGGCAAGATCACTAAACCACAGTATCATCTGAAAGTCATTTCTCTCGTCAAGTGCCCTGGTTTCCTCATATGCTACAAGTGCCTGTGTCTTGGTTAGTTTTGAGCCAAGATTAGATTGCGGTCCGGCAGCCATTATGATATTTTTTGCAGTTAAAATTCCATCGCTAGTGTTAATCTTATTTCCATTAACTTCGTTCACGGTTGTTTTCATCTTGATATTGAGCTGTCCTGCAAAACCCGAAGAAAGATATTTTTCATATTTTGTGAAGTCGTATACCATGCCAACTGGATGATCAAAATTAAGATCAATTCTTTTACCTTTAACTGTTCTGAATGACATATTGTAAATGTTAGAAGCCACTACTTCCTCTGCAGTTGGCATGCCGATTTTCTTAACCCATTCAAGAGATACGGCCCCCGTAGACCTTACAGGTAATCCTATGTCCTCCTTCTTGTCAAGAATTACATAATCTCTTTTCTGATTTTTTAAAACGCAACCAGCTGATAAACCACCAGTGCCCGCCCCAATTACAACGGTTTCGTAGTCAAAATCTGCATCCACTACCTTGTTATGCGAAATAGTTTAAAAAATTATCCTAATTTAATATCTATACGTATAAATTATTAAGATATTTATTGGGAAAAAAGAAAAAATTTGTATAAAAATATATATCAAAGATCAAAATGTAGTTGAATATGCCTGATGAATCTTATTCGCTGAAGAAGGCAATGGATTTCATTGAAAAAGAGCCATCAATCGTTTTGCCTTTTATATTTGGATACATAATTCTGGCTGTATTTGGTGTCCTTGTGGACGCCAGTGAGTTTGATATAATATCCGTCTATTTGAAATCAGCAACCCCGCTTTACCATGTGGACCTATTCCTTGTGGAATTTGTCGGTGATATAATAGTGGATTTTTTCCTGGTCCTTGCAATATTCTGGCAAACCTTCTCGGTTTCTGATCTAGTAGATAAGGGTTCTTTTTCAATAAGAACATCACTTTCGGATTCATTATCATCCAAAGGAGAAATATTCCTCATTGCTGCTTTCATTTCATTTATTTCACTAATTTTTGCCTATATTCCATTTGTTGGGAGCTACATTAGTGCACTTTTCACAATAGTTGCATATGTTTCAGTGATTCTTATCAATCTGAACAGGAAAGGTCTGGTAAGGAACATGACCAGTATAATCTCAACGTTAAGTGAGTACTATAAAAAAGAGCCAACCTCCGCACTCTTCATAGGACTGCTTATGCTGGTATATATAGTACCTGACAGTTTACTGGATGTTCTTGTTGTTTTTGTTCTTATAATTTACGGCAGTATCGTATTAAAACTGCTCAACTGATAATGTATAATTTGGAAAAATATTAAACTCAGGATGGCATGGTTATTTATGGACAATATCGAAGAAGTAAAACTGGAAAACCCTAAGGGTTGTAATCTCATACTGGGATATTCACATTTCATAAAGACTGTTGAGGACCTTGAGGAAATATTGAAAACATATGTTCCGAAAGCTACATATTCCATAACTTTTTCCGAAGCTTCAGGAGACAGGCTTGTACGGTTTGAATCTACCGATTCAGAGCTGGAACAGGCAGGCATCAGGAATATGTTAAATCTAAAATGCGGACATACCTTCCTGATATTGATAAGAGATGCGTTTCCAATCACAGTTTTAAATGCGATCAAGGGTTGCCAGGAAGTTGGGACGATATTTGCTGCAACTGCTAATCCTATTTCTGCGGTTGTCTTTAGGGGAGAAAACGGTGGTTCAATCCTCGGTGTTATAGATGGTTTTTCTCCCCTTGGAGTTGAAACAGAAGCTGATAAGAGAAAAAGGAGAGAATTTCTGAGAAATATAGGTTACAAAAGATAGGTCCGTGGTGTAAAGGATATCATATGGGCCTCCGGAGCCCATGATCCGGGTTCGATTCCCGGTGGACCTGCTATAATTTTGTTATTTTGAGAAGAATTCGTCCTCTACTGTCCTCTTTTCATAATAGATTGAATCTACCCTGTAGTTCTCCTTTACGAGAGCACTGTTGATATCTGATGTCTCGACTTTATTGTCCGAGGGTGTAGTTATCTCATAGGCCTGGTTTATCCTCCTGACAGTTCCAAATGTCTGAAGGAGTCTTAGCAGGTTATCATCAGGATTTAACACTTTTACCCATATTTTTCCAATATTTTTCGACATGGTTTCTATGTCTATGGATTTAAGGAGTTGCCCATTTTCCAGGTATACAAATTCATCTGCAATGGCCTGAACCTCCTTGAGTATGTGAGACGATACTATAACCGTTTTACCATTATTCCTTGCTTCAAGCATAATATCGGTTACCATCTTAATGCCAAAGGGATCGAAACCGTTGTAAGGTTCATCCATCAATATGTTATCAGGATCATGAAGAAGAGCCATAGTCAGTCCCACCCGTCTCCTCTGACCAAGGGAAAGATTTCTCATGGACTTTCTTGAAAATTCTTCAGGAAGACCAAATTTTGCCATCAGCTTCAACCCTCTTTCCCTGGCCTCTTTCAGTGTTAAATCATAATAGGAGGCAAAGTGTACCATCTGGTTAATTATCTTCTCGTCAGGATCGAGAAATGACCCGTCCGGCATAAGACCTATTTTTTTTATGGAATCTTCCCTATCATTTACTATATCATAACTGTCCACTAGTATCCTGCCGGCTCCCGGAGTGTGAACTCCAGACATTAGATTCAATAGAGTGGTTTTTCCCGCACCATTTGGACCAACGAT
>JAMDCG010000100.1:0-4710 GCA_023489425.1 Thermoplasmatota archaeon | reverse complement strand
ACATTCTCAATCATGATCATTTCATTGATCTGGTTAAGTATTGTATCCCTGTTCTCAAATAAATAGCTGAAAGTCCTGCTTGAGATTCTTCTGTGTTTTTTTATTGCAATGATTTTTCTTCTTTCTTCTTCTAAAATATTTGAAAATTCCTCAGGGGGGATAACTTCCCCTTCAGTAATTTTTTGCATGCTGATCACTGGTTCTTCTTCATTTCAGCAAGTGTCTTTTCATACTTTGTGGCGTGTGACTTCTCTGCCTTAGAAAGTATCTCAAACCAGTGAGCGATTTCGTCAAAGTGTTCATCTCTTGCATCCTTTGCGAATCCTGGGTACATTTGGCTGTATTCATATGTTTCCCCAGCTATGGCTGATTTCAAGTTCTGTTCGGTTGTTCCTATTGGTTCATTCGTAACTGGGTCTCCTACAAGTGCCAGATATTTGAGATGACCAAAAGCATGTGCAGTCTCGCCATCTGCTGTTGACCTGAAAACCTGTGCTATTTCCTGCTGTCCTTCCTCATCTGCCTTAAGGGCAAAATACAGGTATCTCCTGTTTGCCTGGCTCTCTCCAGCAAAACCGGCCTTTAAATTCTCCAGAGTCTTTGTGTTTTTTAGTTCCATTTTTTCACCATTTTCTACATTGACTTTATGTATATTTATTTTTCTTTAATTTATTATCAAATAATAATCAATATATATTAGCTCTACCTGAAAGGGATAGAAATATTGCAAAATCAGAAGGAACTGTCTCTTCACCCTCCATTTTATAGTGGTTACCATTAAAATTGATTTCAAATGGATTTTTCATCTTTACCCTGATGGGTTCATCGCCAAATTTCTTTGGAACTGCTTCGATCAGTGGCTCAAAAGTTTTAAGTTCGTCCAGTTCAATTTTCCTTACCATGAGGCCAGTCTTTCCATGCAGGCTATATGGAAACCTGATAAGCCTGTGAACATCGGTCGAAACGGGCTCATCTATTTCTACTGAATTTCTGCGGGTGTAATTATTTACAATCTTATCCAGAAGGTTTTCAATCATCTTTATGTTGGTACTACTGTATTTTTCAACTCCCTGTTCCACTAGGATCTGCCTGTATTTCCTCCTATCTTTTGTGGATATTGGCCTATCAAGTAATTCTCTTATTTTATCTTCCCCTGCATTATCCAGGTATTCCGTCTTTTCATGATTGTCAATTTTCCTTATGGTGTCTATCAACTCTAGGTTAATATCCGATATCCATCCTTTTCCTGTGATGGGTGATTTTGAGGCGATTGAGAGAAATGATTTGGTGGATATTCCCTCACCTCTAACCAGGTTTGAAATTTCTCTCCTCTGATCTGAATTCATCTCGTAAATTTTATCACTTTTAATATGGATATGATATCCCCTTGCTCCTGAAAAATAAAGATTCAGGTTATCGGGATCCAGCTCTAGATACCCAAGAAGGAATTTATTCAGTAACCTCATTGTATGGGATTTAACTTCCGTGAGTATCTGTTCATATGTCATTTTATCTGCACCTGGAATATGATCGGCATCAAGATCAAATACATACTCTGCCCCATTCCAATCCTTTTCTTGCATTGATCTTTTGTCAGGATACTTATAGTATGCAACGGAGTGATATAGATGCCGGGGGACATTATCCATAAGAAAATACTGTAAATCCTGTTCATTTTCGACCTTTCTATGTCTGATCATTGTTCCTTCAAATGGGATAAATCCAATTTCTCTACTGTTTAACCGTTCAGTATATACCTGTTTATTCGCATAATAATATTTCCTGAATTTCTCAACCAAGAATTTTTTTTCGTCCAATATACAGAAAGTGATACATATATTAATAAAATTTCCAATACGGAAAAATCATGTTCAAGAAATTAATTGTCATAGCCATAATATTCCTGATGATTGCTTCAGGATTTGCATATCTTTCTTCAATCAGCTCTTCCCATGAAAATAAAATCGGGAATGATTACGCTGACCTTACAAATACAACTAACATAAGTCATAGTGGTCTTGCATGGAATGTCGACGCTTCACCACAACTTGCGGTCATGAAACAGAAACCAGAATTACTGGGTCAGGGATTCCCATATAATGTTTCCCAGATAAGGCAGGCATATAACCTAACAGGTTTTTACAAAAACAATACCTGTGGCCAGGGTTTCACAATTGCAATAATAGATGCTTTTGGAGACCCATCCATAAACTATGACCTTCAGTCCTTCGATTCACTATATAATCTACCTTCTGCCAACATATCCTTCTATTATCCCTATGGTGCCCCGAAGAACCTGAATTCCAGCTGGTCGCTTGAGACTGCAACTGATGTTGAATGGTTCCATGCAATAGCTCCAAGGGCTCATATAGATCTTGTAATAGTACCAAATGCAGAAGTTGGTTATCTCCAGGGTGGTGTGAATGATACCATTAATAATCTCAGTAACGTCAACGGACTCAGCATGAGTTGGGGTATAGCAGAGTCCTCTCTTTCAAATGGACTGATATATGATTATAATCAGGCTTTCCTTGACGCCAATAAAAAGGATATCCATATATTTGCAGCGTCTGGTGATCAGGGGGCTTATGATGCAACCAAAGCCTTAACTGTTAATTTTCCAGCAGGTGATCCATACGTTACCTCAGTTGGTGGTACAACGCTGAACTATGCAAATGGGAAATACACACAGACATCATGGAGCGGAAGTGGTGGGGGATACAGTACAGCATTTTCAGCACCATCATATCAGAATGCTACTGGATTTCATGGACAATCTCTAGGGGTGCCAGATATTTCTGCTGTGGCAAATCCAGATGATGGGGGCGTTACAGTTTTTTCGAGGGGGAATGCAATAACACTTGGTGGGACAAGTCTTGCAACACCTATAACAGCAGGTTCCTTCATTTTAATCGACCAATCATTGCATGGAAGATTGGGATTCATAAATCCTGTTCTTTATAACCTTTCACGAACGAACCAGTATGGAAAGGCAATCGTTCCAGTTATTGGTGGGAGCAATGGGTATTATACTGCAACATATGGTTGGAACCCGGTAACAGGCCTTGGATCAATTAATGCTGGATTACTTGCAAAAGACATATCACGGATCTATTCATCTTATGGATACAGTGTTACCTACAGTCAGCTCAACACATCTTCTTTTCATTTTGAGGCAAACGTTTCATTGACGCCCTTTACCACTACAGATAATTCTTATAATTCCTTCGCAGGACTGACCTTAGGTTCCCAGATTTCTACTATCAAGGCTGGAATTTGCCAGGATGGTATTTCATTTTACGAGATCTTCAAAGCCGGAAATTATGTTTATCGGAGAGGAATAAGTACAGGAAAAATATTGACCAAGAAAGTTGTAATTGAATTCAATGTGGATAAACTGGTAATCACAGTCGGTAATACCACAAAGGAGTTACAGATTTTTCCCCAGTTTATTTATGGAACCAATGCCAGTTTTATCTTTCTGGTCAGCAGTGGAAATGGGATGCCTGTCACCGGAGGAAGTGCTTCAGTATCAGGTACCGTATTCAACAATGGTTTTTCATCAGAAAGTGCCCCTGTTTCAGGCACCCCAATTTATCCATTCAATGAATCAGCATGTTCTACAATACAGATTAAAAATAGTAGCAATTCAATGGGATTCAGTTACAACATAACACATCCTTCAGGTTCGTTCCAGAAAAGTTCAGGCTTTTACCCTCCAATACAGTTAAACCAGTCTAGCCCCATGTATCTATATATATCAAATGCCGGAGGTGATACTGTAACTATTAATGGTAAAATTGAAAATTCAAGAAGCATTCAGGTGAATTCAGGAGAAACCTTGAGGATAAGGTTATATCATCAACTAAAAACAGTATTCGAATTTTATATAGATGTACCAACTGTAAATTCCATATATTTATATTTCTCTTACCCTGCCGATTCCAACTACAGCAGCAATTTTACATCAATAGTTGACTATACATCTGTTCTTATGTTAAACGATAATACTGGATTTTCCTCCCTGGGTTCCTGTACAAATTTAACTACCAGTTCGATGGGCTTCAGAACGGATATATTTCATTTTGTAAATACAGATCTTATGATAAAAGAAAGCGAAATTCCTGTCAACCTCTCCTTTGATATTTCACCGGTTGGATCAGAATTGAAGCTTTCAAACGGTACAGAAATATCAGATCACGATGGTATAATAGTTTATTCTGTCATTCCACAGTTTGTTAATTTTACTCTGAGTTCGGATAACAAAAATTTCAAGGGCACGTCAGGTTCCCTGATATTAAAACCTGGTGTAAATGTAACCTATCTCCCCTATTCACTTGCTGGAATTGGAAAGGGTTTCTACCTCAATGGATCAGTTGCAAACGGTTATTATGATGCAGAATACAGCATCGTAATACCGATCTCATCAGCAAAAATATCTTACGGCAATATCAGTGCTTTTTCAGATAATTTTGGTTATTTTTCTATCTGGCTACCGTCTGGAAAGGATCACGTAACATCAGGGGCAACATATTTTTACACTACAAAGACAAATTATACTATGGAACAGAATCAGACTGGTCAGCTAATACTACTTCAACCAAATATAAGTTCCCTGCTTGAATCCGTCCTGTCTATCTCTATTGACAGGTTAATCCCATTATTTTTCTTCACTTCATTTATATCATGGTCTATCTCTTTTTCATCCTC
>JAMDCG010000090.1 GCA_023489425.1 Thermoplasmatota archaeon | reverse complement strand
TCAGAAATGGACTAAATGCGGGAATGAGTATTACATCCTCCAGAGAAAAATGAACTTTTATTGTATAATCTATGTGCTTTAAAAATTCAGTAATATCAATTTTGTTGTCCAAAAAATCTTCGGTAACTCCAACGGTTGTATAATGCTGATCTCTCAGTAACTGTGTTGCTCTAGAGCCTTTAAAATTCATTGAATCCCTGTAGCTCATGAGTATTCATTCCTTTGGATTATATAACCTTAATTAGTATTCTTCAAAGTGATTTTTTAATTGCAAAATTATGCCATACCTGTAAATACTAATTTTTTTACATATATGGCTATCAAATTATTATAAAAAAAGGTGGTTGATTTCAATCATTGTGGCAGATAATCAATCAGTGCTTCACTGGATAATGATTCCATCTCTGATATTTCACTCTCTGTAAGTTTAAATGCTGCTGAATCCGCATTTTCCTTTGCCTGCTTGATGTTCTTTGCACCCGGGATTGGTATTACATCCTTCTTTGAAAGCAACCAGTTCAGAGCAATCTGTGCTGGCGTTTTTGAATATTTCTCACCAAGAGACCTCAGTAGTGAAAGAACTTCCTTTACGGCCTCAAGATTCTTAGGGGCAAAAAGTTCGTTTCCTTCCCTAACATCACCCCTGGGTATATTTCCCGGGTTGTACTTTCCAGTCAGCACACCCTGTGCCAGTGGACTCCATGCAATTATACTTATATTGTGTTTTTTACAGTATGGAATAACTTCTTCCTCTATGTTTCTCTGCAGTAGATTATACCTTACCTGGTTTGATACTATTGGGACATCTCCCAGTATTCCTCTTGCCTCCTCAATGTCCCTGACCGCAAAGTTGCTGACACCTATTGCCCTGATTTTACCCTCTTCGTATAGCTTTTTCATTGCCCTGAATGTCTGGCTCATAGGAATCTGCTCCCATGGATCGGGCCAGTGAATCTGGTAAAGATCGATGCGATCTACTCCAAGTCTCTTAATACTAGCTTCGGCTGCTCTCTGCAGTTCGTCATACCTAAGATGGGCCCCATACACTTTTGTAGCAACGAAGAAATTTTCCCTGCCATATTTTTTTAAAGCCCTTCCCAGTACCTTTTCACTGTTCCCGTTTCCGTATGCCTCTGCTGTATCTACAAAATTAATTCCATTCTCCTTTGATACTCCAACTGCTTCTATAACATTTTCTTCATCGGCGTTCCATGCATTACTTGCCTGCCATAAACCCATACCAATTTTTGAAACTTTTAATTCTTTTTTCCCACCTAATGTCACATAATCCATAGAATCATTATGAAAAATTCAAGTATAAACCTATCTTTTCTTTTATGAATAGGCTTATTCTACCATTTAGATAGCTTATTTCAATTGCAGATAGAGGAAGGTATAAATATAAATCTTTTAATTGAATCTATTATGACAGAAAGAACTGAAAACAGGGAAGTACTTCCAACTGAAGAAAAATACCACCCCAGCATGGGTTCCTTTGAAAAGACTTATAGGGATTCAATAGACCACCCTGATGAATTCTGGTCAAAGGCGGCCACGATACTGGACTGGGATAGGCGCTGGGATAGGGTTCTTGATGAGAGCAATCCACCGTTTTACAAATGGTTTGTAAATGGTAAATTGAATGTTTCATATAATGCAGTGGATAGACATTTACTTTCACACAGGAGAAACAAGGCAGCCTTCATTTGGGTTGGTGAGAATGGAGAGGAAAAGATCATAACTTACGATGGACTTTACAGAAGAGTAAATAATCTTGCCTTCGCTCTTCAGAATCTTGGAATAAAGAAGGGAGACAGAATTCTTATTTACCTTCCAATGATTCTTGAAGCTCCAGTTGCAATGCTTGCCGCAGCCAGAATAGGTGCAACATTCTCATTCGTCTTTGCAGGTTTTGGAGCCTCAGCAGTTGCAGAAAGGATTGAGGATGCGAAGGCAAAGATGGTAATAACGGCCGATGGTGGCTACAGGAATGGAAAAATTGTAGAGTTGAAGAAAATTATTGATGAAGCGCTGGAACAGACATCAACTGTATCTAACGTTATTGTTGTAAGAAGAACAGGCCATAACTTATCCATGCAGGAAGACAGGGATATATGGTACCACGATGTGGTAAGAGATGGAATGAATTATGTAAAGCCTGTAGAAATGGATTCCAATGATCCACTGTATATTCTTTATACGTCTGGAACAACTGGAAAGCCAAAGGGAGTTGTCCATGGAAATGGCGGATACGCGGTTTGGGTTGCAAACACAATGAAGTGGGCATTTAATCCTGATGAAGATGATAGGTGGTGGTGTGCGGCAGATATAGGATGGGTTACAGGTCACAGTTACATTGTTTTTGCCCCACTTATCCTGGGTCTCACATCAGTGATGTATGAAGGGTCAATAACATATCCAGAGCCAGATCGTCTCTGGGAAATCATAGAGCGTTACAGGGTGAATATCCTATATACTTCACCTACAGCAATCAGAACTCTCATGCGTTTTGGAGAGAAGTACCCAAAGATGCATGATTTGTCAACACTCAAAACTCTTGGAACAGTTGGAGAACCAATAAATCCTGCTGCATGGAAATGGTACTATGAAAACATTGGCAATTCAAAGTGCCCAATTATTGACACCTACTGGCAGACCGAAACAGGAGGCTTTGTAATTGCGCCTGCCCTGGGAATAGGATTGCCACCTCTAAAACCTGGATCTGCATCTTTTCCAATGCCCGGTATTGATCCGGTAATTCTGGACGAAAATGGAAAGGAAGTAAAAAGCGGAGAAAAAGGATTCATAGCCTACAGAAAGCCATGGCCGGGAATGTTTCTAACCCTGAATAATGATCCAGATAGGTTCAAGAGTGTTTATTTTGAGAAGTTCAACGGGAAGTATTACTGTGGTGATTATGCTGTTAAAGATAATGAAGGATATTACTGGCTGCTTGGAAGAGCAGATGAAGTTCTCAAGGTTTCAGGCCATAGACTTGGTACCATAGAAATAGAGGATGCACTTATTTCCTCGAGGGAAGTGGCTGAAGCTGCGGCATTTGGAAAGCCCGATGAAACGAAGGGTGAAAGCATAGTAACCTTTGTGGTCATTAAGGATGAGTTTAAGGGAACCCCAGAAATGATATCAACACTTAGGAAGAGGATCAGGGAGGAACTTGGTCCAATATATGTTCCTGATGAAATACACATAGTAAACACTCTTCCTAAAACTAGAAGTGGAAAGATCATGAGAAGGGTAGTTAAGGCAGTATTTCTGGGTCAACTTCCTGGAGACATCAGTACTTTGGAGAGTTCCGTATCTGTTGATGAAATCAGAACCGCCATTGAAACGTTCAAAAAAGAAACAAGCAAATAAATATTTCCATCCTTACAGTAAAAATAACCCCTAATCTATTTTAATATCTATTTTTTTTAAGGTCTATTGGACATTCAAAAATATTATTCAGTGCCAATGTGAAATTTATCATTTATTGTTTTTTGAGATTAATTACCTTCTAAATGGGGTAAATGGACATATATACATAGTACCGTTAGATCAATCATCATGGAAAAAATTAATGTGTGCATAGCGGGAGCAACTGGATGGGTTGGAAAGGCACTGACCAAAAGGATTCTTGAATCCAGTGACATCAATCTTTCAGGAGCGGTTGCAAGGAAAGCGTCTGGTATGGATTTGAAAAGTGTTTTTCCTGAGAGTAACACAGAATTAAAATTCGAGTCTTCTATAGAAATGGCTCTTAAAAGAGAAACGGATGTTCTAATTGACTATACATCTCCTGGTGTTGTTAAGAAACATGTGCTCTACGCCATTGATCACGGCGTAAATGTTGTTGTGGGCACTTCTGGGCTAACCGATGAAGATTACAGAGAAATTGAACAGATTGCAACAGAAAAAAATGTTGGCGTCTTTGCAGCAGGAAATTTTGCCATTTCGGCTGCATTGCTTTTACATTTTTCATCGATTGCATCCAGATATATGCAGGGATGGGAGGTCATAGATTATGCATCGTGGAATAAGATAGACTCACCCAGTGGGACGGCACTGGAGATTGCAAACAGATTGTCTTCAATTGGAAAGCCAGAAGATATAATTTCAGAAGAACAGACGACTGGATTCAAAGAAAGCAGAGGGATAGATATTGGGGGCACCAGAGTACACTCTGTAAGACTGCCAGGATTCGTCATCGGTACAGATGTGATATTTGGAGGTGATGATGAGAGGTTAACCATAAAATTTGACGCCGGGACCAAGCCAGAAACCTATGTTGAGGGTACCTTAATGGCAGCAAGATATGTTATACATATGAAAGGATTGACCAGAGGTCTGGATAAGATTCTTTTTCATTAGATCTCCCAGAAATCACCCTTCAAGATCCTACTTTAAATCCATTTCTTGATCAATGGTTCCTTTCCCTGGTCTTCCTTTTTCATAGGTAGAAAGTAGCAGAAAGCCAAGAGCAACCACTACACATATCAGTATAAACTGAAGTGATTCGGTCTCATTAACTATAAATAGCGCAGAGAAAAACGCACTTCCTATAAATCCAGAAATTGCCTTTCCTGTGTAGAATACTCCATTATTTGAGGTTGAGAACTTTGTTCCGAAAATATCCCCTATCAAAGACATATACTGGGAAATCATTGACCCTCCAAAGAATCCAATAAGTACTATAGATTCAAGCAGATAGCCATTGAGAAGAAGCAATGACCCTATTATGAGGAAAATGTCGATTATTGAAACCATCCTGATCCTTCCAATTCGATCTGAAAAGAAGCCAAGAATTGGCCTGCTAATTCCACTGAGTAGGGGAAATAGAGACACAAGAATTGTAAATTCTAAAATAGGTATCCTCTTACCCAGAATTCCAAAGGAAGAAGATATTACTATAAGTGGCACAGCTCCAAGTACAAATGAGACATATAAAATCCAGAATCTCCTGTTTCTTAGGTTTCTTGATGGCCTATCTCCTGTTACCTGTTTTTCTGGGTACCTTACCTTACTGAGAAGTATGGGAAATAGGATAAGTTCCGTAAGACCAATTATGAGCATGGGCTCCCTGAAACTGGTTGTTTTCAGGAGGAATATATTAGCCACGGCTGCACCAAGCCCAAATCCAAATGAGACAAAACCAACAGCAAGACCCCGGTTTTCCTTAAACCACTTTACCGCAAGGTTCGTTGCAATACCGTATAGAATGCCCTCACCTATGCTTCCAAGAGACCAGAATATATAGAACATTGCTAGATTGCCACTTACTGAAGTTCCAAGGAAACCAGCAGCCGATAGAATTGATGAAATTATGCCGATGTTTCTCGGGCCGTTCTTATCCGCAAAATAACCACCAACTCCCTGAAATCCTGTAGAAAATATTGCGAAAAGAGAAAATCCAACCTGTACCTGTATAAGAGTGACTCCAAGTCCTGTTTTTAGTAGTGGTTCAAAAACATTCCAGGAATACTGGTATAAGGAATTCATTGACATTATTAGAATTCCGATTACCAGGAACCCTTTTTTCATTTTCTTCAATTTCAAATTTATTAATAAAATTTAAGGGGTTTCTAATAGAATTGAAGAGACTATTTTGATAGTTTAAAATAATGTGGCAAAATTTAAAATCATGAATGACCGCAACTCTATGTTTTTGTATATGGCGCAGCTTCTACACGAGGGAGATTATAATTCGGGAATATCCTGGAGACAGTTTATAATGGCCTATGAATTTGTAAGTGATGAGAATTCAGCGGATGTGATATCCGATCTAAAGAAGCAGAATAGATTGGAGGATTTTAGTGAAAATGATTCGTTTATTTACTTTCCATCTTCAGACGTTGAAATAAAAGATGAAGATCTTTAAGTACTACTTTCGAAGATTGCAAACCTCCATCCTGCTATTGATGTTTCAATGTCCTTTAGGCTTGAACCATCCCTTGTTGATCTAATTTTGTCCTCGAATTTGTATTCTGGCGATTCTAGCTGGGATGATCTGAATAGGGCACTTATTCCAATAATTCTATCTCCTCGCTTCTTAAATGATAGAAGGACTCAAATTTTTATTGACGAGCTCTTAAGAAACAGCAAAGAGAATTTTAATTTTAAGAAATATGAGACTAAGAGGTGGTTCATAGAACTTGCATTCATGATTAAGCGTGGTCTCTATGGTAATGGTGGTTATTCATATGTTTCAGGTATAAGCGACGCGAGAAGGACTGCCCTGATTAATGGGTCATATGATTTACTGGTTTCTGGAGGGCTGTATGAACTGATACTGAGGTTCAGATCGATAGTAACTGAAAGTGAATTCGGTTATAGAATGAAGAAATTCCAAAAGCTTGAGAAAATATCTACAAGGATTTCCCACATTTATTCTTATCTTTCCATAGGAAACGATATTCTAATTGGAATCGAGTTCCTTCTTGGAAGTTTTGAATTTCTTCCAAGGACCATATTTCCTTCGGCCAATGAGGTGATCGGTGTGTATCTTTTCATAGCAGGTAGTGCAGAATTATTAATTCGTCCCATGATTGAAATATCAAGAAGAATACATCTGAGGATAATTAATGGATCTGATTTATGATTTATCAGCATGTATTTCAGTGTATTTATTCCCATTAACCTTAAATGCTGAAATCTTTATGAAATAATCCTGTTTAAGAAAACCTCTTTTTACTCTTATTGTTCCATCTCCCGCTATGGATTTATCACTGGTGATAATCTTAAGGAAGTTATCAGAATGCTCCTCTGGAACAAAATAATAGACCCTCATCCATGCGCTTTTATATTTCTTCAATAGTTTTGGTCCATAATTTTCCAGAACCTTCCTGGCATTTTCAATTCCCCTCCTGAAATTTTGATCTGTCATTCCGGTGTTTGAAAATTCCCCTATAAAGTAAGGCAATCCCTCAACGTCAAACCCTATCAACCTTAGTTCCTGGGTGTTTGGCAATGTGTGTCTGGTCCTTATTGCTCCAACCTCCTTGATCCTGTATACCAGCCAGTTCGCACTCCTTAGCTCAAAATTCTTTCCTTCGGGATCGTCATATTTCTTAACAAATACGTCATGAAGGTGCTTCAGGAGTTCGTCGCTCATCCCATCATAAAAATTAACACCTGTACCCTTCGGCAGGGGCTCCTTAAAATGTTCACAGGCTGCTTCAACCACGATTCTGTGTATCTTCTCCTTCTGTAGATCCACTATGTACTCCTTCCTTGAGAAAGATTCATTCTTTTCATCCTTTTTTGGAACTGCATTGTTTCTCTCTTCTACCTTCACTTCCTTTTCATTAAGCTCTTTTATCCATGCTTTCCTTTTCTCTTCTGTCGAATTTTCTGTAATATATTTTATGAGATCCGCCTTCTTATAGGTTCTAGGAATTGTTTTGAGCCCAGATTTTTTGGCAATTGACTTTAGTTCAGCAAAGGATAATTTCTCAATTGGATTTTGTTCATTCATGATTTCCTATGGTTGTTATGATTATAAATTTTTCATAGCTCACATAAAGAGTTGAAGGGTCATCACATTTTTTCCTCAACTTTTTTGGTTGCCTCAACCATATTTAGAAGTTTTTCAAATCCTACTTCCCTTGATCTTGTCCTCAATCCGCAATCTGGATTTATCCTCACGAGTTTCGGATCCTGAAGGATATCTAGTGCATAATTAATCCTGTTCTCAATCAATTCAGGGGATTCAATGGTGTCAATGTGCACGTCTGTTACTCCAAGTCCTATAAATCTCTTTTCCTGAAGTGTGTCATTAATTTCCCTGAAATATCTCAGGTCCTCATACCCCTCTCTGATCTTTTTATTGACTGAAAGTGAGTCTCTGTTAGCATATTCCAGATTATATCCGTGAAATCCCATTTCAGGAATTCTGTCATAAAGGATTCTGTAATCTTTGCTGTAGCACACATGGATCGTGAATTCAATATTCCTGAATTTTTCAATTGATGCATTCATTGAATCAACCACAATATCCATTTCTGAGGGATGAGTTGTTGTTGCAGGTTCATCTATCTGTATTTCCAGCTTTTCCTTCCTGCCTGATTTGTTCCATGCTTTTTGAAGTGTTTCTATTTCCTCGTGAATGAGTTCTGCAAATCTCATGGCCAGTTCCCTCCTGCTTTTATAATGCTCATTGAATGACCAGTCCATCATCGTATAAGCACCTGTGATCGGAACCTTCAGTGGTTTCCCTGTGGTCCTGAGTAAATATTCCAACTCTTCCAGATGAAATGGTTTTTTTCTCTCTGGAATCCCCATCACACTTCCCTTCTTGTAATACCTGTTATCAAATGATCTGACCAGACCATAAAATTCAATGTTTGAAACCCTTTTAGCAAAATGTTCATACATTTCCCATCTGTACATTTCTCCACCGACTCCTACATTGTGAAGACCCGCTTTCTTGAATGTTTCAAGAGTTTCATCTGTTGCTTTCTGACAGAGTATGCTGTATTCATCGGTTTCCTCTATACTGTGAAATTTCCTGCTCAGGTATTCTGGTTTCCTGAAGCTTCCTATTTCCTGTGTTATAAGTTTCTCTGACATCTAATTAACCTCCTGAAGTATCTTTACCTTCCTATCTGCTATTGTTCTTGGAAGGAAATCCATGTAATCATTATGCGTTAATATCAGATCTTTAAAGTTGAATTCCTTCTGGACTTCCTCCAGCATTTTTTCTATATCTCCCCCATTTTCTATTTTTGTATTATGTGCATCAAGAATCCCTAAACCTGGTATTCTGGAGTGATCCCCAGCCACGTTCAAATTCTCTTTCCTGCTGACAACAATAGAATCAAATTTGAAGCTGATCCCATCAAAATACTCAGATTTTATCACTTCTGGTGACAAAAGGATTATTTCATGAGTTGAGCATATTTTTTTCATGGATGAAACATCGTCTTTATCAATTTGCGGGGCAAATATTAGAATTTTCCTTGAACCCATCCTATCGGCTATTTTGCCATATATTTCAAGCAGGTTTTCTGAAAAATCCTGAATAGAATATTTGCTTTCGTTTGATGACATTCGGTACATGGCTACAGGTGACGGAAAAATTGGTAAAATTTTTCTATTACCTCCATAAAAAATTGGGAAAGGAGGATTCTCTTCAAATTCCTGATTGGTGAAAACGTCAATCTTAAGTTCTCCTTTTCCCTCAATCAAAGGTTCCCTGTAAAATGTATTGGTCTCGCCGTACCTTCTAAGTGGACCTAACTTTATTCCATTTACAGATAGAGCTATTGGTCTGAAAATATCATGCCAGTTGAAAAGTGGATCTGTTACAAGATTGATTTCATCTGTCAATCTATAAAATATATCCTTTTCCTCTTTGATTATGTCTTTCAACTTTTCAGTGGAAAGTGATCCTCTTTCATGTCTTCCATAATCGAGCCTTAGCCTGTCGCTTCTTGGGTAAATTCCATATACCAGTGTTTTAACATTCATTTATAAAACCTCCATTATTTCTTTTGCAATTTCATTATTTCCAATAGGCATAATATGAACTCCATCAATATATCCTTTCATGTCGCTCACAAGATTGTCTATTAGTTTCAGAGATGTGTCTCTCAGATTTTCAGAGTTAGCAATTATTGATTTTAAGCCTTCTGGAAGTAACACACCCATTTTTGATAGGGATTCTATGTTGCTCTTCTTCAGGATCGGCATAAAACCCAGAAATAGCTTGAATTTTCTCTGTCTTATCCATTTCTTTTTGAAGGGTTCACTGTTGTAACACATCTGGCTTATGAATAGTGTGGCCCCAGACTCAATCTTGGATCTTACTATTTCTTCCTCTGAATTTCTGTATGGATTTAGTGCTGCTCCTATTATTGCTTCCTTATCCCTCTCCTGCTCCCTGGAAAATTTTCTGATATGCCTTATTGTTTCGTTTGTATCCATTTCTCTTACTTCTCTCCCTAAATTACCTGATATTGGGTCACCTCCTATTACAAAAAAATGGTTGATGCCGAGTTTCTCTGATGTCAGAATCTGGGATGAAATATAGAGAGTGTTTTTGTCTCTTGGAGTAACATGAGGCATGGCGATTACATTTGTACCATGCGTCATTATATAAAGAGCCATAAGTGGATCGATTCCGGGCCTTCCCATCTGGTTTTCTGGAGCGGTAACCATGTCAGCAATGTCTGAAAAGATTTCTCTTGCCGCTAGCAGATCATCAATGTTTTCGTTCCTTTTTGGAACTATTTCAACTGATTTCAGGATTTTCTGTTTGCTCTGGAAATTTGAAATCTGCACTTCTTAGCATAATAACTTTGTATTAAGTTTTTAAATTCTAAAAAATTAGTGTGAGTAATTTTACCTTTCAAATTATTCATAGATACTGTTAAGTAAGAAACAGATAGATTTTACCAGATAGATTGCACCATTCTAAGAATAAAGCGTGAAATAAAGTTGAAATTCATCTGTTAATAGCATATCTATTGAATAAATATCAAAGATATGATTTGAAAATAAGATCACTCAAACTTGATATAACCTTGCTTGCTACTTCCACGGAACATACAAGAATGATTTCAAGATCAAACCGGTATATCTTTTCAATTGAAATCTGTTGCATGCTGAGAAATTCTACCACAAAAAG
>JAMDCG010000027.1:2247-10705 GCA_023489425.1 Thermoplasmatota archaeon | reverse complement strand
GGGCAAGCAGGTGTGCGGCGGAATGTCTCAGTATATGCAGGCCGTATTCATCATTCAGCGTAACTGGTAAAACATCTGTGTCAGTTTCTGCAATTTCCATTAAATCATGAAGATTTTCACCTACCCTTACTGCAATAATATCCCTCTTTCCGGCAAATGGTTTACCCATCTGCTCGCCCTTCCTAACAGAAAACTGCATTTCTGACATTGAACTACGATTAATAACTGCAATAAATTCTTATGCTTCTCAGGTAGAACAGTTTTGATCCTGTGATTAAAATATTAAATTATGCTTCTGGAAAAAAATTTAACTTATTTATTATACTTCTCTCTCAGTTTCTCAAAAATTTCAAGTTTCTCCAGTCCCTTTGCAATTCCAAGTTTGTTCTTATCATTTCTGATTTTATCCATTAATTTCTTTGTTTCATCAGTCCTTCCTTCTCCCAGGAACGGGAGTACAGAAGACATAAGATTCGAAACATTTCTCCCGCCTGAGGATATTTCATTGAGCCTTGCAACAATTCTCTCTATGTTTTCAAATGCAAGATCCTTATTATCAATGGAAAGTCCAAAGGATGTGTAATACCTTGATTCATCCTGTTTCTTTATTCTGCCATCCTTTGCAAGGGTGAAGATCATTTCCATTGCCTCTTTTCCTTTCAAATTTCCCATGGAAACGAGTACTGCAACACGATCATTGTCATTTTTCAGCGATTCGTATTTTTTAATGGTAGCTTCAGGATCATCATGCTTCTTAACAAATGCATACGCAATTGCATTTCTCATGTCCGGATCTTCCCTTTCCATATGATGGTACTTTGCCGCAAGTTCACCACATATATCCTCATCAACCTCTGCCAGTCTTCTCAAAACAAGACCATGTAAAATTGACCTGTTTATATCATCATTTCTGTCCTTCTCAAGCAATTTTTTCTGTTCCTCATGAAAGTCCATGAATGTTTTCTTAACATCTTCATTCCTGTACAAAATGTGATAAAGTTCTGCAAGTTCATTGGATATCTGGATGTAAAGGTTGTATCTGCCATTCTGTTTGAATTTTCCTATAATATCTGTATATCTCTTCAGATCCATCCTTCCGGATATTACAAGTGCATAAAGATCACTTACAATTCCAATTAGATCAAATTCAGTAAAATCATCTGATGCTGGATCAAATTTGCTGTAGAAATCATCAGAATATTTTACCCTGTAAAAACCCGTTTCATCTGCGTTCAGCTTCAGGAACTGACTATCACTGATCTCCTTTTCCTTGCTGTCGAAGAGCATGCTTTCAATTCCATCCTTTCTCTTCACGGTCAGAGGGACAGGCCATATTCTATCGTCTGTTTTACCGTTGAGAAGGAATCTTTCCTGCATTATCTCCACTTTATTTCCATTATTTACAGTTACAAGTGGATAACCATCTCTTGTGATCCAGGCATCCATTATTCCGCTTACATCCTTTTCGGAATTCTCAGATATGCTCTTCCATAGATCTGCAGCCTCAGCGTTGGAATATGAATATTTTACAAGATAGTTATGAAGGCCATTTTTAAATGCATCCTCACCCACATAGCTTTCAATCATCCTCAAAATCATTCCGCCCTTTCCATAGGTTATTTCCGTTGATCTTTCACCCATTTTGTCCATATCCCTTTCCTTAGGCGATACAGGATTGCTGCTTTCCAGTGAATCTACAAGGAATGCTCCCCTCCCGTCTGAAACAAGCATATCTCCTGTTATATTCCATTCAGGATATATGGAATCTATGGCCTTATTTGCCATAAATGTTGCAAAGCTCTCATTTAGCCATAGATCGTTCCAGTATTTCATGGTCACCAGATCGCCAAACCACTGGTGTGCGATCTCATGGGCAATGACAGATGCAATCCTCTTTTTTGAAGCATTTCCAGAGCTTTCATTATGCAGTAAGGCTGATTCTCTAAATGTAATTGCTCCCCAGTTTTCCATTGCTCCCGCTGCAAATTCAGGTACAGATATGAGGTGCATTTTTGGAAGCATGTATGGGATACCTGTGTACTCATTGAAAAAATCTATACACTGTTCTGCAACATCAAGTGGAAATTTTGTTGTTTCCATGTGCCCTTTCAATCCCGTAAGGTAAAGATCAACGTTTCCATGCTTCCTGTGCATGGTTTTGAATTCCCCTATGCCCAGATAGAGGAGATAGGTTGGCATTCTTGGCGTCCTTTGGAATTCTATCATTTTTCTTCCATTCTTTTCTGTAGTTGAAGCAACTGGCATATTGCTAATTGCGTCAAGATGACTGGCAATGGTAAGTTTTATTGAAAAAGTTGCCTTCAGCAGTGGTTCATCAAAGCAGGGAAATGCTCTTCGTGCACCAATGGCCTCAAACTGGGTTGATACCATCTCAGAGCCATCGGGTGTTTTTGCAAGGTAAAGACCAGTGAGTGCCTCAGGCACCTTTGCTTTGAATTCAATAAACAGTTCACTGTTATTCCTTAATTCTCCCTTTATGATCTTTTCCTCTTCCTTTTTTCCATTTTCCAGTTCAACATTTACACCGTTTAGTTTCATTTCCTTTATTTCATGATTCAGTGTATTTATAACAAAATCTTTCTCATTTCCACTGAGCATAATACTCTCTTTGCCTGTATATTCCTTGGTTTTCTCATCATAGTCCAGATCAATATCATAATGCTCTATTCTCATACACACAAATAGGGTGATTGTGTAAATAAATTATCATTCCAATGAGATCACATATATACACCATGAAGGAATTATGAAATATGTCAGGCGAAGAGTCATTCATAAGGAAAATTTTAAAATTGAACTTCAACGAATCCGTTAAGGTACTGAAGGGTGAATTGGAAAATTCTGGTTTTAAAATATTCAGTGATATTGATCACAGCAGTGCTGCAGAGGAAGTTGGTCTTGAACTTTTTCCAGCAAGGGTAATCATCTTCGGAAATCCAAAGGGTGGAACCGGTATGATAAAGTCAAACCCAGAGCTTGCCATTGATCTACCTGCTAGAATACTTGTTTATGAGAAAGACGGTGTCCATTTTCTTTACAGAAAACTTGAATCAATACTGAAAATGCATAACATGGGGGAGTTATCAGAAAATGGAAAATCCTTTGACTCAAAGATTCAGAAGATTATTGATGATCTCAGTAAAAAAACTACTCTTTAATCTTCACAGCACATGAATGGATAGAATAAATAACCGTATTACAATCTTTTCTAAATGGACGAATTAAAAAGATGCCACTGGAAGGGCATTGAGGATCCGGTATATCAGCAGTATCACGATAAGGAATGGGGTGTTCCAGTGCACGATGATAGGACACTTTTCGAGGCACTGACCCTTGATGGATTTCAGGCAGGCCTCAGCTGGATCACTGTCCTGAAGAAGAGGGAAAACTACAGGAAGGCATTTGATAATTTTTCTGCGAAAAAGATTGCCACATACGATCAGGAAAAAATTGATGAACTTATGAATAACAGTGGTATTATCAGAAACCGGCTTAAAATAAATTCTGCCATTACCAATGCCTCTTCTTTTCTGAAAGTGGTTGAGGAATATGGGTCATTTGATCATTATATCTGGTCATTTGTGGATGGAAAGACCATAAAAAATAGATGGCAAAAAGATAAAGAGATACCTGCAACAAGCACTGAATCAGACAGTATGAGCAGGGATTTAAGAAAGAGGGGCTTCAGGTTTGTGGGATCAACAATATGCTATGCATTTATGCAGGCAACTGGCATGATCAATGATCACCTGATTGATTGTTTCAGGTACGATCAGCTGTGAAATATGTTCTAATTTACTCATAAAGTTTGATCTAATGAATGGATTTAATCCTCGGTGCTAAAAAACCATTCCATGGAATCTTCCAGTATCATCTTCTCCTCTGTGTATTTCTCCACAGACAATCTCCCATCCATGAGATCAATATCCAGATTTTTCAGCTTTTCATTCAGCATGGCTTTTCCAGATTCCTTAAACCTCTTTTCAATCTCCCTAAGGCTGGAATAAAATTCAGAACCAAGTTCCGTTAGAAAATATTCTATTTTTGGTCTGCTGTATCCAATGAACCACTTTCTATCGACAATTCCATATCTCATCAGTTCCTTCAATTGCTTGTCAACTCCCTGTCTTGTTATATTCAGTATTCCTGCAATATCGTCAGGAGTCTTTGGTGTTCTCAGCAGTTCTACTATAGAAACCTTAGAACCTGAGGTAAGAATGTTTATATCAGAGATCATAAAAGATCATGTTGCAAGTGTTCATAAACTTTGAGGTTGCTAATATCAATTCAAAAGTTAAAGTATTTAATAATTAAATTAAATGATTTAAATTATTAGTTCTAAATATATTAATATATTGTCACTTAATGGGATGTTGATAGTATATGGACGAAGACAGAAAGAAAAAACTTCAGGAAATGGTTGCAGGCGGAAAGATGAGTGAAGACATGTTTAATGAGATCATGTCAAGATGGGAGGAAAGTGGATCTGAAAAGGAGGAAAGACATGATGAAAAAGCACAGGAAGAATCAAAGACAGAGAGATCAAAAAAGATCAGGATATCTGGTTCAGGAATGATACAATCGGTGTATGCAGAAGAGACCTCAGTTTCAGGTTCTCTTACCGTTGATGGTAGCATTGATTCGATTTTCTTTCACGTTTCAGGAAGCTGCAGGGTGGAAAAGGATGTTATTTCATCGGATACAATTCATTCATCTGGTTCTATGCATATAGGAGGAAACGTAAAGGGAAATAAAATTGAATCATCCGGATCTCTTCAAATTTCCGGTAATATGGAGGCATCAGAACTTGAGTCTTCAGGCTCCATAAGTGCAGAATCTGTCATATGTGATGAGTTTGAAAGTTCTGGTTCAGCAAAGATCTCTAAATTAATCAGGGGGAAGAATATTGAAAATTCTGGAAAGACAAAGGCAGAATCAATCGAATGCACTATGTTAAAATCTTCAGGGTCAGTTGAAGTTCGAACCGTAACCGGGGATGAGATATACATCACCGGAAGGATAAATGCAGATTCTATCAGTTCAAGGCGATTTGAAATGAAGATATACAATTCTACAAGCCACGTTGTAAAGCTTCAATCTGACATCGTTGAAATAAGATTGCAGAAGAGGAGATTCCTTTCAGGAGAGGCAAACATAGATGAAATAATCTGTAACAGGGCTTTTCTTGAATCAACAAATTCTAAATATGTTAAGGGTGACGACATAATTATTGAAGCAGGGTGTAATATTGATTATGTCGAGGCAAAATCACTGAAGATATCAGATGAAGCAAAGGTTAAGGAAAAGAAGATTATTTCCTAATTTTAGCATCAATTTTAATCATAACATTGGAAAAATTTCTGATTAATAGGAAATGGACTTTTCTTAGAAAAAATTAGTTAGAGGATTTCAGGCGCATGCAACATTTGATCCGCCCAGTGCATTAAGGAATTGTTCCTCAGCGTTGCTTATCTGTGGGTATGTGGATAGATTTTTGAATACTGTCTGTGGTGATACATTGCTGGAAAATGATGGATACATGAACCAGAAGTGAACGAATGTGCCGTCAGGTCCAGTTACGATTAGCATTGTAACAAGGTGGCCAGTGGATGCAGACCATGATCCGGTTTGATTCTGAATCCTGACCTGTGTTTCATACTTATCTGCAACCTGATATACGCTCTCCGGGAGATTTCCCTTAAGAACGCTAAGTGCATATCCTATCCTTGAGCTGTTAGTGTTTGATATTGGGTTGTTGTAAACCCCTCCTGTTAGAGTCTCATTATACATGTACAGTGAAGTGAATTCAAAGGGTACTCCTGCGTAGTTGAAGCTTATCTTTTCACCAAGCTTATGTGTTCCATTAAGGAATAAAAGGGCCGGTGTTCCAGCTATTGATTTATGCAGGACAACATCTGGTGCCACATCTCTCGTTGAATTAAGGAAACTGTAGAGAACCCATGAATTATCAGCTCCTATGGGGCATCCATACCATGATATGAAATATATGTGATCCTGTCCATTACTCAGCAGGTCATTGTTTGAAATTTTCACATACTTCGATAGCGGAACAGGAGCAGTATTTTTTGATAAATTTGAATAAATTGCAATACCTGATACTACAACAATAATGACCACCACAATGGAAATAACTCCATATATTTCCTTCTTTGTGAAATGCATGCGTAGCATATTTGTATTGCTGTATTTAAATATTCTTAAAGTAAGGTTATCTCTTCCAAACAATCCGCAGGCTGGCGCAGGAATCCATTTATTATGTAGGAATTATTTCACTTGTAGTCCAACTCAATTATAAGGACAATATATTATATATGTTGACAGTTTATGAGTTTAACAGCATATGCATTTACAATGGGTTCTATCCGGTAAATTGCATGTAACTGAATAATGGAGTTGAAAAATGTGGAACAACTGGATGCTTTGAACTGGAAACTCTGTCTTTCCTCTAAACCAAAGGGTGGTACGGCAGAAAAAACCGAGAAGTTTGGCATAGAGTCAGAGCTTGGCTTCATATTCGAGGATGAGATAACAGAAATTAACCTCTTTGTAAAGAAAACCGAAGAGATGCAGAGGGAAATGGTAATATTCCTAAATCAGTCAAAGGCAATGGAAATGAACAATATATACAGGGTAAGAAGTATTGCAAGAAAGAATTTCCAATTAACCGAAACGGCTAGAAAATTGCTCGTTATACCATCAGTTGTGCTGTCCTCATTCAGTATTTCTAAGGGCCAGTATAGAATGGAATTCTTATTTCATGATTCTCAAATAGACGATGTATCAAAGGTGATCTTGCAAGAACTCATGGAAAAATCAGATGTCAAGGTTGAATATCTTGGCCCTAGTGGTGGATTCAGAGAGTCCATAAGAAGAATAACAGATAGGACAAAATTAACACTCATAGGTATAGAAACTGATCCACCAGAGGAAGAACTTAAGATGGAAAGAAATCCCATGGGAACTGAATGGGTTAGAATAGAAAAAACACCAATTGGCAGGGGAAATATAAACGGTATCTATTTCACCAATGAGAAACCCCAGAGAGAAGATGTTAAGGAGATAGTTCCAGGAAAGATCTATTATGCTGCAACAAAGAATGACTTCATAAGGGGCATGGACAGTTTGATGAGTGAAAATAGAATACCATGTATATCAAGGGTAAATATTCTGAAAGGAAGAAAATTCTACGTTATTACTGCAGTTCCTGATATTTTTGCAGGTGAATACATACATGTAGCTAGACAGGTAGCAACATCATTTGATAAATGGAACTTAAAAATATTCAGGGTACAGAATATAGGAGAATGGATTTACAAAGAAAAAATTCTGCCATGAAAATTTACGTAAACTGTTAAAAATATGTTAAAATCTTATCTATACTTACAACATTTTGTACCAAATATTTTTTATAAATAGACAACATTTGTATAATAGAATTTAATTAAATTTATTTATTAATCTGGAGAAATTAAATGGAAGAAGGGGGATATGGGCACCGGATATTAAAAAAACTGAACGGTCTAAACTGGAAGTTGATCGCTTCCATAGAACCGGGAACAGAGGTGTCCAAAGCTTCCAGGAAATTCGATATAAAATCGGAAATAGGTTTCCATCTTGAAGGAAATGAGGCCGAGATCAATCTGTATTTTCCGGCTGAATCCAGCACGGAAAGAGATCTTGCAATATTTATATCAAAATCAGGAGGAATCCTGGAAAATGGTATATGGAGAATACACAGGAAGGTAACAAAATCAAGGGATTACATAGATACGGTAAGGGAATTAATCAATATACCTTCATGCGTTCTTTCATCAGTATGGATAGATAAGGGTAGATACTTCACTGAGTTTCTTTTTTCCTACAGGGATATGGATTCTGTATCCAAAGCCATTATTGGATTCAAGGGTGAACAGTGGAAATTCAATATAGAATACCTCGGTCCCAGCGAGGGATACGAGAGAATATTAAATATCGTAGATAACAGAAATCCATTGAGTGTAATTCAAATGACACTTAAAACTGAATCCAGCGAAAAACAGTTAACTGATAATCTGCTTAACGAGAGATGGTTGAGGATTTTAAAGATGCCTCTCGGGACAAAATCCATAGATGCTGTTTATCTCACTGATGGTTATGAGTTTAAGAATCCGAGAATAACTAAGATAGATGACGGTGTTTATTATGGGAAAACCAAAAATGAAGTAGTAAATGAAATAAACGACGAAATAATAAGAAGAAATATCGTAACACTCAGCAGAGTTCAGATGTTTGAGGACTCGGTTTTAAAAGCCTTTATAATAGCACCAACGGTATTTACAGAAGAAATTTTACGTCTAATATCCGACGCAGAAAAGAAATTCACCGATTGGAAAATTGAACTGGAAAGAATAGAAACACTGAAGGAATGGCTGGAAAG
>JAMDCG010000027.1:0-2226 GCA_023489425.1 Thermoplasmatota archaeon | reverse complement strand
TATCATGGCAGGATCATAAAGGGATATAATAACTAAATTTAAGTATTTAATAAATCTAAACCAGATCATATTGTCTGACAATTCTCTTCTTGACTGGAAACTTAGGCTTTCATTCTCGCCTGAAACAGATCTTACCAATGGTGCAAGGAAATACTCCATAACATCAGAAATGGGAATTTATGTAGATGGAGAAATAACAGAGATAAGTATATTTTTTCCCGATGATCCGAAGATGAATCGCGAATTATTCATCTTTCTCAACAGCATGGATGCTGTAAATAAGAATGGCATATGGAGAATTTCACGGAAAATAGAAGTTTCAAAAGATTTTAGAGAAATGATGCGGGGTCTAGTTGGGGTACAGTCTGCCATACTGTCATCTGCATGGATAGAAAATGGTATTTACAGGGTAGAAATAATATTCTCCAAAAGTAAGCTTGAAAAAATATCCTCTGTTATACTGAAAAATCTGGATCAAACTTCTGATGTGGCTATTGAATATCTCGGACCGAGTGGAGGTATAAAAAAGTCACTTGAAGATCTGGGCAGCAGATCTAATGTTTCGGTGATTGAATATGATTTTACATTAGACCAAACAAAGTTCGCAGATCGAATTGATGCCCTTGGCACCAACTGGTTTAGAATTATAAAGTCACCCTACGAATCCAGAATTGTGTCAGCAGTTTATATCCTCAGGGATGGGCAAAAAGTAGGCAGTAGATTAAATGAAATAATTAAGGGAAGACTCTACGAAGTAGACGTTCATAATCCCGTATTTACTGAAATTAATAATAAAATCAGAAAGGAGCGGATACCTGTCCTTTTGAAAATGCAGGCCCTTGAAAATGGGATAATGAGATACTTCATTATTCTTCCATCAATTTTTTCTCTGGAACTTCTTGGAATCTTGAGGGAAACTGGTTTAATGGAAATGGGTCTAAACCCAGTAATAAGAAGAGTACAGCCCATTCAGGAATGGCTTAATTCAAGCAGTATATTTCAAGAAGTAGATTTCTAAGGAAAATAATTGCTGACTGTATCTAATCCTTAAATATGTAATCAAGTTATCATAATGAAGCATATGTTATTTGACGCTGGAGAAGCAGTTCTGCTGACAGAACATGGTGTTGAAACTGGTAATGGCAAAGAGAAGGGTAATTTGATTCTGACAAACAAGCGAATCGTTCTTGAAACAACAAGAGAGAGCAGGAGAATGGTTTTTGTAAAGGATAAGCATGATATTATAGTAATTAACATACCCCTAAGTTCAGTACTTGTGGCAGACAGGAAGAAGGATATAATTTTCAAGGGTCACGAATTCAGGATCAATGCTGATGGAACCCAGTACAGCTTCAAGGTGAAGGAACCGCAATTGTGGATAAATCAAATCGCATCTGCCAAATCTGGAAATCTGACGTATAATCAGACAGGAACCCAGCAGCAGCCTGGTGTTGTCGTGCAGAATATTACACCAAACCAGCAGTCTGTACCGGAGAATCCTGAGGTTAAGAAGGAAATTATAAAGGTCAGATGCAGGCAGTGTCAGGCACTTGTGGATGAGGATGCAAAATTTTGTCCCTCCTGTGGTTCATTGATGGGTTGATTATCTTCAGGGTTCAGTAAAATATATCCCTGTATATATCCTTTTCAAACCCATTCATGACCTCCTGCATTCTGTCCATATCTCTGTAGATCGGTCGGTCCTGTTCCAGAAAAGATATATATTTTCTTGTTTCTCTTCTGATTCTTTCTGAAAATTCTGAGTATTTAGTGTTCTTTAGATCCATTCCCTGTATGGCCAGCACATATTCAGTAGATATAATTCTGTTAAGGTTGTCATTAATTTCGGAAAGCTTGTTTGCTGAGTTTGCACCCATACTAACATGATCCTCCTGATTTGCACATGTAGGTATGGTATCTGCCGATCCTGGATATACAAGAATCTTGTTCCTGTTGCATAATGCAGCTGCGGTGTACTGTGCAATCATGAAACCCGAATTAAGGCCGCTATTCCCTACAAGGAAAGCATCCAGGCCACTGAGATTCTCATCTGTAATTCTGGCAATCCTCCGTTCTATCATGTTACCAAGATCAGTAAGAGCAATTGCCAGAAAATCACAAACAAGGGCAACAGGTTCACCATGAAAATTTCCGGCAGAAATGTATTCTTCATCATTAATCAACGGATTATCTGTGGTTGAATTCATCTCTCTTACAAGCACTGAT
>JAMDCG010000085.1 GCA_023489425.1 Thermoplasmatota archaeon | reverse complement strand
TTGAAAATATCTGTTTGCCCCCTTGCAAATTCTTTCACTTCCCTATTCATTACTTCAAAATTCAGTTCAGTCATAATGTCAATCATAAACAAATCACGTATTTATAATGTTTTACAGGGTAGAAATGGCATGAAGCAATAAGTTCATGATTATTATAAATTATTAGTGATAGAACTTGAGTTTGTATACAATATATATCTGGGGTATAAGTGAAAGGATTGCTGCAAATGCCAGTGGAAATTTGAAACCACATATGGTAAAGCAGGCAATCTGTATTATTAACCCGTATGTATCGTGCGTTCTGCCATTCTTGAACTGTTGAATCCATCCCTCCCTATCGACCGGTGATTTCCATTCATCATTGAAAAGATGGGAAACATAGTCCACAAGAACACCGAAGGCGGTGAAAGCACCGATTTCAGATATGATAAAGTAAAATAGAAATATTCTTGAGTAGAGTATTGCAACTGCGAAGAGTGCAAATGAAATTACAGCTAGATATGTTGCAGAGGTTTTGCCTTTCATGAACAGTTTTTCCCATTCCCTGAAGTTTATATTTTCAGTAACCATGATTCACAGATCGAATTCACATAACATTATGTTTAATTATATTTATTATCTGTTAAAATTGGTTTTAATAGGATATAGCTTTTATAGGATGTTTTGATTTAAAGCCCATGGAAATATTCAAAAAAGAAAGAATTCTGGAAACTACAAAAAGTCTTGATGAGATCATAAAATCATTTACAGCTTACCTGATAAATGACGGCTGGAAAGTACAGAGTAACGTACAGCAGGATAAGGCAATCCTTCAGGCCCAGAAATTTGGAATACTGAGGGGTCTCATAGCAGCGGATAGAGCATTGACATTTGTATTCACAGCTGAATCAGGCGGCCAGGTAAAGGTTAACGTTGGAGTCGGGAGACTGCTGGGAGATATAACTATTACAGCAATTGAGGTGATTCTGCTGTCAGAAATATTCATCGTTATTGATATTCCTGAAATTGCATGGTCAGATCACGTAGAAAAGGAATTGCTGAATGAATTGCAAACAATAGCCACTCAGTGAATCTAATTTTTCATAATTTCAAGTAGATATAATATTTTTAAGTGAAATATAAGTATTTTTCAGAAATGCTATTCCGTGAACAGGACTTCTTTTTCAAATATTTTATGCTTCTATGAATGTCTGTCATGCAGTGCTCAGCCAAAAATTGCAGGATAAAAGTCATATATTTCATTCAGATTATTTGAAAATGACCATTTCTCCAAATTATGGCACATATCACCACACATCACCAGGGCAATCTGAGAACATTAGAAAAGAATTAAGGAAAGCATTCTATGAGATGTTTGAAATTATGGACAGAACAGACACTGTCAATTGGATTTTAGATGCAGGATGCGGACTGGGATACCTGTGTGAAGTTCCGCTTTCTTTTTCAAGAATGCCAAAGTAACAGGAGTTGATCTTTTTGGCACATCCAGTCTACCGGAGGGAAATATGAAAAGGGCAATTGAAAACATGGAGGCAGTTGGATTGGAAAGTAGAGTAAACTTTTTCCGTTCTGATCTACGAAAACCTGTATTACCAGCGGACAGCATCGATCTTTGTGTATCCAGTCTTGTATTGCATAATCTGGGCGGGGAAAGATTCAAAGCATATTCTAACATTTTTGAAATTTTAAGGAAAGATGGGTATTTCATAGTAGGTGACTTTTTCATGAAAGGGAGCGATAGGGAGTTCCTGAAGGAATTGTTTTCAATAGTAAAGGTGAAGGAAAATATCAGGAATATGCCGGAACAGTATTCTATCCTGGTTCTTAGAAAATGATGAATAAGCGAAGTTTTTATGGCAGTAGGCCAGGTTGAATAACAAAAGACTGCAAAATACAGTTCTGACCTTAACTGAAATTGGAACGGACCGGTGGTTAAAAAGAAACTATAAAACTTTTATTTCTATGTTCTCAATTACCTAAAATGGAAGATACCGATTATGCTTCGTTTCTGGTTGAGGCTAAAACAAAGGGTTACTCTTCAGGAGTTTCGTATCTGCCAGGGGCAATCAAGGGCACAAAGGAGTTCACTTACGAAAAGGGAAGGATGAAATATATGGATATATACTCCGGTTCACTGTACTTTATCGGGCAGGAACTTATTATTGAAGGCAATGTCCCCCAGTGGGGAATGGTATATTCAGGTGGCCTAATGGACGACAACTACGGAACTAAGGAGGTGTATGACTTCCTAAGGGATGCACTGAAAAGAGTTCCTGCGGACCTCCCATTAAGGGGAAAGGAATTCTTTTCCAACAGCAGGTTTGTATATAAGAATCTTACAGAAGGAGATCTTGGACACTTCCTCGGATACGAAACAATAGAGCACGGGGAAAATCTGGTGTACGAATTACACTATTCCGGCGGCTTCATAGAATAAGGAGAATGTCAGGATGATGTTATGAACTCCAGAGAAAGGTTGCCTGCGTAATTGTGAGATGGCATTGTCACAATTATTGGTATGGTTCCACCTGGTCCTGTCAACTGGTAACTAGATTGTTCGAGCGCAGCAGTAAATCCTGAAGTCATTGATACTACCCCTGTTATATCAACAGTGGTGCTGATTCCATTATCCTTAAGTTGAATATCAAGAACCATTTTTTTTCCTGTAGAAAATGTATCCTTGCCATATGCATAGGAATATGTCTTGATTTTCTTATCCGAAAAACTTACACTTATACTCTGGATATTTACAGTTCCGCCATTATAAAAACCAAGTACTGCAAGAATTGCGAAGGCAATGATAAAAACTACTATAACTGAACCAAAAACCTTCAACCCAAGCCTTCTTCTTATCCATGGTCTTTCTACTTCAAGCGGTTTCATTCCAAGCGAAAAGAAATTTGTTCTGGCTATTTACATTTTTGCAGTATTTTGATTTTCTTTTCTTACAGGTTTTGTTTCTCATCCAGAATCATCTGAAGACATATGAAAAAAAATCCTTAGAAATCCCAGTTATCGTGGAATATGATCCCAATCCAAAGCTTTCAATTATGTTTCCCACTTCTGTCATAGTATTCTTCTTTACATTATCTTCAATATCCTTCCAGTAAGTGAACAGGGAATCCTCTTCACTGTTGTTATGATCCTGCAACAGTTTGAAGAAAAGTGGAACCCTTGTTTTCAGAATATCAAAATTCTCTTCATCTTTCCATTTTATTATATTGGAGGCAAGAGTCTCCAGTAATCTGTGATCTGCCATTATCCTGTCAACATTTCTTATCAGATCCATTTTCTTTCCATCATAAACATCCTTTATCACAGGAACAAAAACTCTTTCCTCAATTTCAATATGGCATTTCTTCAGATACTCAACAAAAACTTGAAAATCGCTGGATTCAGAATCAAACTTGAAATTGTTGCTAATGTGCCTGATAGCACTATGCTCAGTCATGAGAACTTCAACAACATCCATGTGAATGGATCATACCTATCTATTCAAACGTTTGGAAACAAACTTTACTCTCTGCAAGTTTTTGACAAGTTGAAATAGAAGTATGGCATGTAAATTCATGAAAGCATATGTTATGGATAAATTTGGAATCGAGAATATTGAGATAAAGGAGGTTAAGGAACCATCTTCTACAAAAGGTTTCGTCAAGGTAAGTCCAGTAATGGCAGGAATTAACCCGCTGGATTATAACGTTATAGCAGGAAAGGTTCTGTATGGTATCCAGCCAATGCCACACATACCGGGTTCAGAGATACTAGCCGTGGTGAAGGAGGATAACGGCAAATTCAAGAAAGGGGATCGTGTTGTTGTATACAACAGGATATATGATGGAACATGCGAATACTGCATATCCGGAAGGGAATACCTGTGCCCTAACGGGGGTATTTACGGGGTGGTTAGTAATGGTGGATTTGCAGAAACCCTTTTGATCAGGGAAGAAAATCTATTCCGGGTACCTGATATGATTTCAGATGAGGTTGCTGTTTCCTTTCCGATAGCAGCAATGACACCATATCATGCACTCAGGGAGGCAGGGGCAAGGGCAGGCCAGTCATTGATGGTATATGGTGCTTCAGGAAACACTGGTATATTTGCTATGCAGCTAGCAAACATTATGGGCATGAAAGTTTTTGCAGTATCCACAAAGGGTTATCTTGATGAATACGGAGCCACAGAAACATTTCAGGCTGAAAAAATTCCAGAGAATTTCAAAGCAGATGTAGTGATCAATCCACTTGGTGGCGAGCTGTTCTCAAAGTCTCTTGCCCATGTTCAGAAGAGGGGAAAGCTCATAACATTTGGAGTGCTGAACGGTCGGGAGACCACAATAGACATAGGCAGGATATATACAAATGAATTGAGTATTATGGGATCAACAGGTGGAAGCAGGAAAGACATGAAGGAACTGATTGACCTGGCTTCAGAGAGAAAACTGAAGGTTAAAATAGATCGAATCTTTAAGCACGATGAACTTAAAGATGCACTGGTTTATTTTGGGAAACCAAGAGACGGAAGGGTATTGATCAGGTTTTAGATCTTGCAAGATTTTTAAGATTGGAAATATTCTTCCTGATATCTCCACCATAAATATATGAAGCGGAAACAAGTATGTCTGCTCCAGAATCAACTGCAATCTGGCCTGTATTATTATTGATGCCACCGTCTATTTCAATCTGGGTATCAAGGGAGTTTTCGTAGATATATTCCCTAGCTTCCCTAATCTTTTGTGTCATTCCATTTATGAAACCCTGTCCTGAAAATCCAGGATAAACAGTCATTATAAGAAGTATTTCCGCTTCACTCAAAAGGTCACTGACAGCAGAGAAAGGTGTGTCTGGATTGATTACTATCCCATAGCTTTTTCCCGCCTCTTTCACTTCCCTGAAACACTTTTTCAGGTTGACAGGCGACTCGTAATGAAACATAAGTATGTCAGCACCGGCTTTAGAGAAAACCTTCCAGTACTTATCAGGATTAGTCACCATCATATGTGCCTCGAGAGGAAGATCAGTGCACCTCCTTATGGCGGAAATCAAGTCCCCTCCCATTGTGAGATTTGGAACAAAATGGCCATCCATTATATCCAGATGAAACTGATCTGCACCAGAATCTACGCTTATTTCAATCTGATCCCTGAGAAGTTCCAGTCTGCATGATATGACTGAAGGTGAAACTTTCATGTTTATTCCATATGTATTACACGTGATTTACTTTTCTAAAGTAAGTGACTTCCTGAATACTCCTGGTATATAAACAATGGAATCTGGACTGCATAAATATAAGCAATATTGATCATGGGATATATTTAAATACTGTGTAATAGATTGTTGATCATGGTGGAAAATAGAGACACTGTTTCGGGTAAGCCACCAGATGAAGTGATGGAGAAGATAGTCTCGAAACTTATTTCTGTGAAGAGGAACGTAATAAGTAAATACGAAGCAATAAGAGAAGTCAGCAAACTCCACAACACAATCCAGATTCTGGATGAATTGATTGAACTGGAGAACAGGGACATAGAGATACTGGAGAATGCCGAAGCATTAGAGCAGGTAATGTATTCAAGAAGAAGCGGGAAAGAGCAGGACTATGGATCCCTGGATCATATCATATCAACCGATCCAGAGCCAGAGAAGGATGATCCAAAGAGTATTCTGGCATGGTCAATTTCAAAATCCGATGAAATATACAAAATAGCTGATCTTCTGAGTGGAGAGTATGATGATGAAAACCTTAAGAAGCTCTTGAAGAACATTGCAGAGAGTGAAATGAAAAGGAAGAACAGGATGACGGAACTCTACGAAGATATAATAAACAAGGATGACTGGTAATCCTCACTTACATTTTATGATCCACAAAAACTTGGTCAATACCTGTATTCCCATTTTCGTTCCATAAAAGTTAAAACATTCCAGTATATGTTAAATACAATCTGAAATTACCATTTTCATGGAAGAAGACAGGGATATTCTGAAAGGAATACTCAGGAGGGAGATACGGATATTCTTTCTTCTTTATCCCACATTCAGACGATTCCAGAAAGACAGGAAAAGCGCTAAAAGTGAGAGTGGAAAGGACTGGGACTACCGCAGGGAAAGGAATGGTAAGAAAGCAGTTCAGCTTTTCATAGAACTTGGTCCTGCTTTCATAAAACTTGGGCAGATACTTTCTGCAAGACCGGACCTGCTCCCCAAGGAATATATATCTTCCTTTGAGAAGTTGCAGGATAGTGTTCCACCATCACCATTTGAAGATGTCAGACCAACCCTGGAAAAGAATCTAGGAAAACTTGATGAAGTGTTCGATAAATTTGATGAGGAAGCGATCTCCGGAGCATCACTTGGACAGGTATATAGGGCAACGTACAGGGGCAGGGATGTGGCTGTAAAGGTGAACAGACCAGATGCAGAGTTCATCATAAAGAGGGATATTGTCATCCTTGACAGGATACTGAAGCTTGCAAAAGGAAGAATCGAGAACTTCCTGTATATGAGTATCAACAATGTTCTCAGAGATTTCCGTAAGAGGATAATTGACGAGATGAACTATGAAAAGGAGGCATCCAATTCAAAGAGAATTGCAAAGAATATAGCAGGAAGGGAAAGGATCATAGTGCCCAGGGTTTACGATGAAATATCATCGAAACAGGTGCTCGTAATGGATTATATTTCTGGAACGAAGATAACCGATATAAAAAAGCTAAAGGAAAAAAATATTGATACTGTGAAACTTGCCTATGACCTTGATATTTCCTTCATAAGGATGCTCCTCAGGGATGATATTTTTCATGCAGATCCTCATCCAGGAAACCTTTCGGTAACTGATTCCGGTGAAATCATTCTTTATGATTTCGGGATGGTAGGGGACCTTGATGATAATACCAGGTATTATCTCCTGTCACTCTACGATGGCCTTACCAGGGGCGACATAGATCAGATAGTAGATTCTCTTATCGGTGTTAAAGCCCTCTCTCCTGCCGCAAACAGGGGGATCATAAAGAGAAGTGTTGAACTTGGGATGGCTGGCATGTCCGGAAAGAGGGCTGAGGATAGCGAGATAAGGGAATTACTGGAAGTTGCAAACGATGTCGTCTTCGAATTTCCATTCAGGCTTCCAACATCCCTTGTCCTCTACATGAGAATGAGTTCACTGCTGGAAGGAATTTGCCTCTCCCTCGATCCTGATTTCAAGTTTGTGAAGGTCTTGAGAAAACTGTTCATGGAAGAAGGATTATTGAAAGAATTATATGAAAAGCAGATAAGCATGTTCCTGGAAGACTCTGTTCGTTCCATAGAAGCAGGAGTGGCAATACTTCCACTTCTCAGGAGAAAACTTGAAAGCGAAGAAGAGAAGCCTGAAGTGAGAAGGAGGCACAGCATACCAATGGCTATTTTTGGAGGATTCTTGCTTTTATCCGGGATTTATGAATATGAGAAAATCCCTGAGGCGGGTTATTTACTATTCGGGATCGGTTTACTTTTCAGTCTCTATTCTGTGATGAGGAAGGAATAGTCATTTTTTTCTCATAAATTGCAGGCATCTGTTACGCAAATACGATGGTAATACTTATAGCATATAGTTTGATCAGGAATCAATGGGTTCACTGTTCAGCAGGCTAATGAAAGATGTCACTGGAGGATATACGCCAACAAAGATTGTCAGATTTACCTTGATGGCTTTTGCAATTCTTGATGCAGCAGCTCATTTATATGCATCTCCTGCATCATATCCACTGGTCACATTCTGGCTTGAAATTGAAGTTTCAGCGTTCATAATAATCGCCATAGTCTTCCTGCTTGGCCTCAAGATATGGTATATTCCATCCATACTGTTTACATTATTCAACCTGGTTGTATATCTCGTATCCGGAATAATACCTCTCCCGCCAATTTCAGGAGCGCCTCTCGTAGGCCATGTGCAATTTGAATCTTACTCCTTTGGAAGGGCATTCTCCCTTGTTGCATGGATATATATTATAATTGTTGGGCTGATCATGTTGAGGTACGATAGGGGATCTAAATTGAACGACCTTCTGAAGGAAGATGAGAACTAAGTTCTTTTCTTCCCCTAATAAAAAATAATATGTAGCCCGTCACTGCGCTTATATTCCTGATGATCCAGAGAAGACCTACTTCACTTTTCTTAATTCTCCCTTTCCTTACTTCCTCCCATATTTCCCTGTTTTTATACCTCAGCTGTGCTCTTCCATAACCATTCCAGAAGGCCTGCCTCATGAAAGGAATGAACCTTTCCCTGGCATTATGTTTCACCCTGCATTTATGGCACGTAACTGCTCTTGCCATATTTCTTACCATTCTAAGGTTGAGATCTATGTCTTCTGCTGTTACAAATCTTGGATCGAAACCTCCTGTTTTCAGGAAAATATCTCTCCTTACAGCAAGGTTCATTGAAGGGGCAGTTATCTCAAAATTCATGTAAAACAATTCAACCCTTCCAAATCTTGAATATCTATGTGGGCCTTCCTGCTGTGTTTCTCCAGCCACAAGATCATAATGTTCTAATTCTTCTGACATGCATTCTACCCAATTCTTATCCGGCACTGCATCAGCATCGGTGAATAAGATCTTGCTTGATTCAGTTTGGTTAACACCAATATTCCTTCCCTCCCCCCTCCTGCACTTCTTAACAGTAATCTTCAATCTTTCTGAACTGAAACTTCTGGCAATTTTAACGGTGGAATCATGACTTTCTGAGTCAACCATAACAACATTGCATTTTATGGACTGATTCATTATAGCTTGCAGTACTGTACCTATATGCTCTTCCTCATTGTATGTTGTTATAATTACTGTAGGTAAAGATGGATCTAGACCCAGTCCGCTCTCCTCGCTTCCCTCTCCTTCTTTGTCTCTTTCTTGTATTTCTTGTAGTGTTCCCTGCATAGATGCACCTTTGTCGCCTTTGCATCGAAGGTAAACACCTTGTTTGCAAGCTCAGCTGGAACTGTTTGATAACTCTCTTCTTCGCATCCCTTAACATCACACTTCTTTTCAGACATGGTGATGTATATGCATCTCATTTATTATTTTTAGTCATTGAAGATAAGTTATTAAATGGGAATGCCCGGAGTAAGCTCCCTTCTGTTCCCCTGTAAAACAGGCTGGCAGCATTCGACTATGGCCGTAAGGCACGCTGCGTCCTACCCGACCCTCAGAGTGGTTTCACGGGGTCTCTTTGGACTTTCTCCAACCAGGTCGGCTGTCCCATCACCAATCCAGGAAACGTCATCCTCAGGGAATCATTCTTTACCTGGAAATGTTTCTTTCTTTTGCCGTTGCCATTCCTCTCGGAATACCTGCATGGCAGGTTGGTATCCACCCAGGAGGGGAGACTTTCCTCACTCCAGTGGAGCGTAAGCTGCCCTCGGGCTTTCCCAATGGTGATCTGAAGTTAATTAATTAAAATGTCGCAACAAAGAACATGAATAGTGTATGGAATCAGGGAATCGTTTCTTCAGTTCCAGAAAGTCTTGTGTTAACAAAATTTTTTACTGTACTTTTCAGGATAAAGATTGTACTATACCTCTGTACCATAACTTAGTTAATAACTGCATCGATTGTAGGAGTATGAATAAAATTACCATAGCGGCAATAGCAGTGGTGTTTCTACTGGCCAGCGGGAGTGCAATATCTCTTGCCTCCAGTGGAAATGTGAATGGAACGGTAACGACCAAAACTATCGATGGATACTCAGTGTCCTATAATAGCACAAATGGATACATAAGAGATGTCTCATATGAATATTTGACTGGTGGCCATGTCACCTTATCCAGTGGCATATATGTCAATGGAACACAGGTTTCTACAAGCATGTTTCTGAAAAACGAGATATCCATAGATAGCGGGAACGTGATCCTATTTGGAAACAGTGAACCACAATCTATTGGAATAATGACAGGTTCAACGGGACATAGCAATATGAATATACATCTCAATGAAAGTGCAAGAATTCTAGAAAGCAATTTTAAGTTGAGTTCATCAAACCAGTTCCAGTTCGGTGGAATGGGAATGAAAACATATTCCGGAATGGAATTCAGGTCCTATGAAATCATGAATGGAAATTTCACAGGGGTTATAGTCACCGATGGGAAGGTCTCGCTGAAAGGGAGCAATTCAAATACAGTAATGAGCATTGAGCAGGCTAACAGTACATTTATGGAAAGACTAACACCGTTGTTTGCTGTGTTTGTCACGTCACAGAATATTCAGAATTTGCTTCAAAATCATAAAAACCAGTTGATCAGTAATAAATTTTCGTACAATAACACAACCGGAAAGGTTCTTGGAAAATATGTGAGTTTCATATTCGATAATTCCACAAATACCATAAATAACATGAATCTAACAAGTCAGAACATAAACTCAACACTGTTTTCCTCAGTTAAAATATCCGGAAATGGAACAATCGGGAGAGGATTCAATATACCTTCATTCAGAATGGGAAGTGTACAGACATATGGCTCAATATTCTTCTATGCAAACGACACTTACATAATGACAGTACACGACAATCCTGTTGCACAATCATCGTATATAGTGAACAATGGCACAATAGTCTTTTCACTGCCGGAGCACAGCAATGTGACCATGCTGAAAATGAATGGTATTGATACCAGGTTCAATGAATCGATGATACTCACGGGCTCATCCTTCCAGGAAAACGAAATGTTCGGTCTGAACAACAGGGTAAGTTTTGGTACAGAAGTTCTGAAAATTAACACACCTAATGTTACAGAG
>JAMDCG010000031.1 GCA_023489425.1 Thermoplasmatota archaeon | reverse complement strand
AGCATGAAGAGTTGTGGGAGTAGGTAAGGATCTGAGATCCCGGGAATGTATAGAAGTTTGTCATATCCTACATTCTTCTTTAGTTCCAGTATGAGGTTAACTGTCTGCCTGCTTCTCTTGAGAAAGAATGGATTTATCAGTGGTATCACAAAGTTTTCTGTTTCGGCGATAATTATATTTTTTTTTCCAATGTTTATGACTCTTTTTGTTGCCTTCTCCCCCATTAAAGAGATTTGGTCTTCATTTATCTGTATTGTGTCATTGCCAAGGACTAATGGAAATTCAACCTCCTTACCCTTTATATCAACGGAACCACATCTTGAATATGCAAAGAATGACTGAGACTTTATCACTGAAGGTGATGACATGCATTTAAAAAAGAGTTGCCATAATTCCAGATCAAAATGTATGTGGCTTCCATTGAATAACCCGGAATATCTATAAATATAAGGGTAGAATGTTAGATTATGGGCGTAAGCGATATTTTTAATTTTGCCAGGGAAAGCGAGGCCATTCTGATCATTAATGGCGGAGAAAATTCTCTTGATAAGACATTCCAGTACATAACTAAGGCACCTGGAGGAGTATTTGAGGGATCGTTCATTGTTGCAAGGCCTGAGGGATCAACCATTTATACTTCTATCCTTGAGGAGGAAACAGCCAAAAGGACGGGTCTGGAAGTTAAGATATTCAAGACTCGACAGGAATATGAAACGATGATGAGAGATGGACTAAAGAAATATAACACTGTTGGACTGAACTATGCATCTCTATCGCTTGAAAATTATAAGAATTTACTCAGGATCATTCCTGATAAGGACTTTGTTGATGTTTCAGTTTCCATAAAGGAGGCAAGAATCATAAAGGACAGTGTTGAAATTAATTACCTGAAGGAAGCAGCAAAGATTGCCAGTGATTCCATCGATGCAGTCCACCTTTCCCTTAAGGAAGGGATGACAGAGAAAGAGGTGGCCGCAAGAGTGGTATATGAAATGATGAAGAATGGTGCAGATGGACCATCCTTTTCCACAATAGTTGCCTTCGGAGAAAATGCTTCACAACCACATTATTCTCCAGGACTGAGGAAACTGAAAAAAGGAGATGGAGTACTGATAGATTACGGCGCATTATACAACGATTACTGTTCTGATGTAACCAGAACAGTCTGTTTTGGAAGAGCCTCTGAAGAGCTGAAAGAGGTGTATGAAGTTGTTTACAGAGCCCAGTCTGAATCAATGAAGCTAATCAGGGCAGATGCCAACGGTAAGGATGTGGATATAAAGGCCAGGAACGTGATTGATTCGACAAAATACAAGGGGCGCTTCATTCATTCACTTGGTCATGGGATTGGGCTGGATGTTCATGATCACAGTGCTCTTTCCTATACTCTGGACTTTCCACTCAAGGAAAATATGGCCATAACGAATGAACCTGGAATTTATCTTCCAGGTAAACTCGGAGTCAGAATAGAGGATGATGTCATAGTGAAGAAGGACGGTTGTGAGGTTATCTCACATGGAGCAACAAAGGAACTGAAGGAGCTATGAGAACAAGACCAGATATAATGTCTCTCAGTGCCATGGTGTCCACGTCAAGCATTCATGCCTCGAGAACCGGTATAAAGGTGCTTGAGGATGGAGGCAATATAGCTGATGCTGCCATAGCAACAAGTGCTGTTCTTGCCGTGACTCAGAATAATCTTTGTGGGCTTGGAGGGGATGGATTCGCACTGTTAAGAATGAATGGAAAGATCATTTCGATTAACAGCAGTGGTAAATCGTCAAGAAATATAGATACTGAAGCATATGTTAAGAAAGGCATGAACTCTATTCCATATATGGGCCCAATGGCTGCAATCACTGTACCTGGTCTTGTGGGTCTCTGGGAAGAACTAGAAAAGCATACTTCAATGGATATCAAGGAATTGCTCAAATATGCCATTAAGGTAGCCAGAGAGGGATTTCCTGTAACACATAATTATGCACGATCAATTGAAGTCACCCTCAAGAGGACCAAGGACAGGAATTTCAGGGAGACATTTTCCGGCAACGGTCTTCCTCCACTGCAGGGTGATGTCTTCTTCCAGGAGGATCTTGCAACAACAATTGAATCACTGTCCAATGATGGACTGGATTCTTTTTACAGGGGGAATTTTGCTGATAAACTTACAAAGGCTTTTAAGAAAAGTGAAGTGGTTATAGATGAATATGATCTTTCAAAACACAGAGCTATTGTTCAGGAACCACTCAAATCAATGTATGAAGACAGGGTTGTTTATGAATTGCCACCAAACAGTCAGGGAGCCACAGTAAATTTCAACCTCAATTCTTTAAAATTCATGGGGGATGATGATCTATCCAATGAAGAAAAGATAATGAAAAGCCACCTGATTGCAAATAGATTCAGGAGGACTTACATTGGAGATCCAGAAAAGATGCCACTTCCTTCCAGTTACCTGGATGAATCTTTCTACTGGAAAGTTGTGGATAGCCAGGGAGGTAATAATCCAGCGTCAGGAAAGGATGGCGATACTACCTATTTCACCATAGCAAACACAGAGGGAGATGCGATATCGATGATTCAGAGCAATTATACAGGCTTTGGATCTACCGTTGTTCCCGAGGGAACTGGCTTCTCCATGCAGAACAGGGGATCTTATTTTTCACTTGATCCAGCTCACCACAATTTCCTTCAGCCTGAGAAGAGAACATTCCACACACTATGTGCAGGGATGATTGAAAGAAATGGTGAGTTTGAATATTCTATAGGCACAATGGGAGGCGACATACAGCCCCAGGTTCACGTCAACAAGATCCATGAAATGATAGATCTAGGGTTGACCCCACAGGAAGCAATCGACCTGCCAAGAATAAATATACCTGCAAACATATACGAAGAACCGGATCTACTAATATTTGAGGAAGGCGCATCATTCAGTTATGATCTGTCAAAATATTTCAAGAGGATGAGACAGACCCCCTATCTGGACAGTTCCCATGGGCATTGCCAGATAATAAAGAGAGGGGAGAATGGAGTTTTATTCGGAGGCGCAGATCCCAGAGGTGATGGCTTTGCACTATCACCATTATTTTAAATTACCGAAATAATGATTGCTTTGAATGATATTGACCTGGCATCTTTTAAACGCTGAAAAATAGAAAATAGTTAAGGACAGGGTAAAAGATTTCCCATAAAACATGGAGATACCTTTTCAATAAGATTAAATCCCATTTTTAACTTAAGTATATCTATGCTGGACTCGGAAGACATTTCATACAAAGAAGTGAATGGGATGATCAACGAGTTCAATGATCGGAACGCTGAGTATGTTGACATTGTCCTCAGGATTTTAGACAACATTGATGAACAGTTAAAATCGAAGAACTTTAAGGTCAGAGGATTGGAATGGAATAAATACAGCGACTGGAAATTACTGCTGCCATTTATCATGAAGGCCATAGATTACCCTGTCTTTTCAAACAGGTTCATAAACTCATGCAGGGTGTCTTATGAAGATTATCTTGATTCCATGGAAAACAGTGAAATAGAGTCAAAATCTGCTGAATTTGGCATATTTATCACCTATGATAGGGAGATCAATCAGTTCAAGGTACCAATATTTGAGTTCACAAAGTACTGTTCAAAAATCTCTGGGTTTGAATACAGGCTGACCTTCCAGTCCTTTTATGGCGGTGATGTAATAATCGGCAAAAATGCTGTTATTAAAATGCTGAGGGAGTACTTTGCAGTTCAGCTAAGAGAGGAGACTTCAGGGATAGATTCAGATAGGGCAAGACAGATACTTTCCCCATTCAGTGATAGAATAGAGAAAATAAGGTCAGTTCTTCATGAACAGAGCAAGACTACGGATCTCGGAAGTATTGACTCATCTTGCTTCCCACCCTGTATCATTCACTTTATGAATGATATTAGAGGCGGTGTTAATTTGCCACATCTTGCAAGATTCACAGTGGTTTCATTTCTGAACAACATTGGCATGAATGAACAGGGAATCATTGAATCATTTGGTACCGTCCCTGATTTTAGCAAAAAAGTTACAGAGTATCAGGTCAGACACATAATTGGAGAAATATCCGGTACCAAATATTCTCCACCTAAATGTGTTACACTTAGGTCAAATCACCTGTGTTACTGGGATGATGATGAGTTATGCCATAAAGAATTCATGACCCATCCGCTTACCTATTACAAAATGAAGAAAAAAGCTAAGAAATAGATTAGAGCTTTCTCTCTATCATCTTGATAACGGTTCCTTTTTTGAGGTTGCTTTCGATGCTGTATATATTGCATTTTTCATAGGGTACCCTTGGGTAGTAACCCTCCCTGATTTCATAATCAATACGGAGCGCTTTAAGAATATCCTGTAACTTCTGGTCAGAAAATTTTTTTGCAGCTTCAACAGGTATCTTCCTGCCAAGCCTTCTACTGTTTTTTGGATTAAAATATTGAGAGTATAATGTTACTTTCATAGAAGAACAGCGTTAATTACTCCGTCCTGTCCCGGTCTTGAAGTAATCCTTGCTTCGCCTATTTCCGTTACGATAATGGTACCTTTGTTCATCAGGTTCCTCTGCACATAGTGTGGGTTTGCAGGATTCGCTTTCACTGTCTTGATCTGTGACTTTGTTGTTTTCTTCTGTTTTGAATCATATACGTTTGCAAAGTTATCATTCAATAGGGCCGCCTTTAGATTTCCTCCCCTTATCCTGAGAACTTTTCTCTGTGTTGGATTTACTCTCGTAAATGTAGGTTCCCTACCTATTTCTGATCTCCTCTTTGCCCTGTATTGTTTGTATCTTCCACCTGTAAATTTTTTAGATGATCTTCCTTGAAATCGACCCAATGTTCCACCTTTTTTTCCACATAGCTAAAAGGTTTTAAAGTTTTTCTATTTAAACTTGGTATGTTCAGGCTATAACAACATGAATGATGATCAACCCCAAACTATGGAAAAGCAGGGAAAATAAGAATATTATTCGTTCAGGTAAGAGATTTTCCCCTTGTTTCAGGAGCCAGAACCATTGTGAAGCCGAATCCTATTATCTCGAATATTGCAAAGAAAAGAAGACCATAGGTTATGTTCAACCCACTTATGAGAATTGGAAACGCGAACACTCCGAGAATGGCCCCTAATCTCGAAGCGGCGGTTGATACTCCCATAGCTGTACCTCTTATCCTTGTTGGAAATATTTCTGCTGGATACAGATAGGTTATGTTCGTTGGTCCTGTGTTATGGAAGAAATGCATCAGTGCAAATGCAGAGAAGATCATTATGAATGGAAGCACAGAGTGGAATGATATGATGCCAAATGCAATTAGAGATATTCCAGCAAGCAGAAATCCTGTGGACTCAAGCTTCTTTCTTCCCACCTTGTCTATCGCAAGAAGACAGACAATTGTTCCCGCAAACACGGGAATCTCTTCTAGCAGTGTTGAAATAATGGTTGCTACGTAGGATGATCCTTCCTGGATGAAAAGCGAAGGTGTGTAATTCCAGACACCGTAACTTGCAACATCGTAACAGAACCATGCTACAGAAGTGAACAGTATCAGGCGATAAACTCCATTCTTTCCCCTCATTTCTGATTGTCCTTTTTGTACTTCTGGTGGCGAAACTCTTTCCTTTGTACTCAACGACTTGACCTCATTCACCACAGTTTCCGCTTCTTTCTCAGAACCATTCAGCATTAACCAGTACGGGCTTTCCGGAATATTTCTCCTTGAGATAATTACAATCAATGGAATAATCGCTCCTGTAATGTACATAATTCTCCATGAAATATCTCCAAAATTCAGTACTATGGGTATGGAGATGACATAGAACGCAATGGAACCAAATGTCCAGGAGAATATATTGAAGACCAGCAGCCTTCCTCTTGTTTTCTTTGGGGAAAACTCAGCCTGAATGGATGAACTTATGGGATAATCTGCACCGATTCCCAAACCTGCAAGGATTTGAAATGCTACAAATTCTATGAAATTATGTGAAAGACCTGTAAGTATGAGAAAAACTGCCGTGATTAGTAAATCGTACACATAGATTCTCTTCCTGCCAAGCAGGTCCGATAGCCTTCCAAGAATTATGCTTCCAAAGAACATTCCTATGTAAATAGATGAGGCTGCTATGGATGTAATTATAGCAATGCTCAGGAAGCTGTATTTAAGATAAATATATGCACTAGAAAATATGGATAATGCATATCCGTCCATGAATACGCCCATTGATGAAAGGATTGTTATAACCCATATTTTCCTTGAAAGAACTACATTTTCAAAGTCGATGTTTTCCAATGGGTGGTCATTGCAAAATGATAATTAAACTTCTTTACCTCATCTTCTTTTGATTATATTTTCAAGATTTTCCAAAATGAAATTCAATGGTGGCACAGCCCCAAATTCCCTCTTAGAATCACTTACCTCTATTCCTTATGATGGTTCCATAACAGTATAACCATTTTCCCTTAATAGCTCTACATTTCTCTGAATAATCTTGTTGAACCACATTGCACTATTCATCGACGGGACAAATACGACAGGGCAGGTTGAAGCAACAATTGATGTTGAGATAAGGTCGTCAGCAATACCACTTGCTGCTTTGCTGATTATATTAGCGGTGGCGGGCATAATTATAAAAACATCTGCCTGCTTTGGTAACTGTATGTGAGGGACATTGTATTTATCATTTGGTGAAAATAGATCTTCAAATGTTTTATGTCCCGAAATAAACTCCAAAGAATAAGGATTAACAAAATTTCTGGCAGCCTTTGAGATCATTATAAATATATTTTCGGCAAATTTGTTTTTCATGTACTGGATATACATAGGCATGTTAACCGCTCCAATTGATCCAGTAATTCGAATTAGAAGATTCCCGCATGGAAGCTTTTTTAGATCAATTTTTTCTGCTTTACTTTCCATCTTTGTTTCACCTAATTTTATTATTCCATCTTGAACTCTCCAATTTCTCTGCCTTTCCAGAGGATAAATATTGATAACCCTACCATAATAGCCATAAAGAAGAAAGCCCATTCCAGAGAAATAAGCTGTATTATAGCACCAAGGATGATTCCTGAAAGTATTGCTGGGGTTAAAGCCATTGAACTATGAGCACCTCTTACTTGGAGCATGTAATCCTTTGGAGTTGCTTTGAAAAAAACTGTGTTTAATATCACTCCTAGGATCTGAGCTGTGAACATTAGGAGAAAGAAATCTGGTATAAGGTAAATGTAAGAAGGACTAAATGGAAAGAATAAAATCATGGGAATAGTAGCGAATGTTAGTAATCCAGTTACTTTTCTAGGATTGCCCTTTATCCTATTTGCATATTTGCTTCCAAAGATTCCACCAACCATACCTCCAACCAGCAGTATTGTTAATATTAGAGGCGAACCACCGTACGTTGATTTTACAAGCACCTCCAGAACCATCATGAATCCACCAGTTGAAAGGCTCAACAACATCGCGAGCAGCATCATATACTTTAGAACCTTGCTGTTCCATATGTATGAGAAACCTTCCTTGAAAGAGTGATGAACAGTGTCATGTATCTCATCAGATTTTGGTTTTATCAATGAGCGTATAACTGTTGATACTGCGAAACCCATTATAAGAACAGGAAAGGCATATCCTGTACCAATTGCTATAAATGAGCCTGCAAGAATGTAGCTTATGAGTGTAATAATACTGTTGATAAATGCCGACAGAGAGAAGCCTTTCTGATACTGATCTTCATCAAGAAACTCCTTGTTCCAGTATCCTCCTATCTGTCCGGTTACATCTTCTGTCCATGATGAAAAAAAGTATCCAACAAAAATGGCGATAAGTTCATAAAACTTATCACCTGTGAGGAACACCGAAAATATGAACAGCAGAATGAGAGTTCTCATTGCCGTAGCCCCAACATATAATGGCTTTTTCTTCTTCAGTCTTGTAAGATAATACCCAATCAGGAAACTCATTGACAGTGGAAGAAATGACAAGGAGAGTTCAACACCAGCAAGAAATGGTGAATCCGTTATGGAGAGAACAATCCATGGGAATAAAACAAGCATCATGTTCATTGATATATTGTCAGTTTCGGACCCTGCAACCAAAAGCTTGAAGTTTCTTGAATAACCCTTATCTTGCATTTGTATAACAATATTGTTATTTAATCTCTATTTGCTTGAAAGCATATGGACATGCTAATTCATTTCTGTCTCCACTGAACTGACCTCTAACCCAGTATGCCAATTTTTCCTTATCAATCTTCAATTTTTCTATTTTCATATAACCTGCAATTCATCATTGTTATTATTAAAACTTTTTATTCGCCACAATTTTTATAATTCGTTACTATAAGTATCTTTAAAATTTAGAAGTTGTCTCTTTTCAAATGCATCGAATAGTTAACTCATAGCTATGTGTAGTGAAAATTATTTATTAATTTTCCGTTAGTAGATTTAAAAGCCTCTTACTTGCGGAAGCTCTGACTCACCTCAATCGGTAATTTATCAGTTTTAAATAATATGTAGTATATATAAATATAAAAGTATTAGAGCTGAACTTCTTTTTGTGCTTTAACATACTGATGTACATCCAGCATTTCAAGTATTATGAATCCCAGAATCACAAATCCTAGAACAAGTTCTATCATATAGGTATCAGATGTTAGAAGCGAATATATGAAAATGAATCCGGATACTATTATTCCCAGAAGTCCAACACCAAATTCCCTGACTCTTCTCTGTGCCTTAACAAGGTTTTCTTTAAATAATGAGAAGTTTGCAGTTAAATGAACCATAAGATTGGCAAGTCCCGCAATTGATCCTAAAGCCAGGAAGACAGTAAATGAGCTTACAAAGATCACCGGTGGGATAAGTATTATAACAGCGGCGATTATAGTTATTAGACCTGCTATGACTGGGGTTCCTCTTTTGCTATGTAATTTGCTTATGGTTTTACTAATCACGCCTCTATCTGACATGGCATAAAGGTTTCTTGAAAACGCAGTTAGAAATGCTAATGAACCTAGAATTCCGTCATTAATTGCCGCGAACAACAGTAATGGTAAGGCTACTGGCCCTGTTATTCTCTCCATTATGGTGATAACAGGAACATTAGTTGAAACAAGGGAAGTAAATGAGTGCGTAATTATCCCGTAGTCAACTAATGAGTATAATACCATTGATTCAAGGAATCCGCCTATAATAATTACTAGAATTGCTGCTTTTCCCACATTCCTTTTCGCATGCTTAACTTCGCCTGATACTGGCGTAATGGCACCATATCCAGTGGGTATGCCTATAGCAAATAATATCCCGAGGAATATTATAGACGGTGATGGAATGCTTGTTAATGGGTTATACAAAAGAAAATGGGCACCATATAACCCGGCTACTATAATTGCCACCAGTACCACCAGTTCTATGCTAGCAGAAAATACTGCATATTTCGAGGAAGGTCTTATTCCAAGTAAAAGAAATGCGGCGGTAGGAATGAAAACTATGAAAAATGCAACAATGGGTGGAATCACTATGTATGGCGTTAAAACATATGTCAATACAAATATTGACCCGGTAATATAACCGCCGGCATATAGTAGGGAATAGAATAAGTATATCCAACCAGTTTCAAAACCGAACCTCTGCGATAATGATTTGTAAGCATAATTAAAGTATCCTCCTGGCTCGTCATGTTTTCGTGATAGATAATAAACACCAGCTCCATTTATTAAAACCACAAATGTACCAATAATAAGCACAATTGGGGAAAAGAATAATGTCAGTATCAATGCTGCTGTAGCATAAGTTAACATTGAAAGAAATGGTGCCTGACCACCGAATGACATGAAAAATATGTCTGCAAATCCAACACTTCTTGTAAGCTTACTCTTACTTTCTAACTCCATATTATTGTCTTTTTCCATTTTTCTCCTTCCATTATATACATTTCCTGTATATTAGTGTATGCGTTATTATACCATATATATGTGAATTATAAATAAAAGAGAAAAAGGCGTGATTCACGAATAAAATTTGGATATAGTGACCAAAAAATAAAAAATTTAAAATCTTAAATAAAATGAGTTCTCTTTAATCTATTGTAGACACAATGAAGTCACATGTTACAAGGTATATGATCACATCCAACATCCATCTGCTTTGATCTTGTAGAAAAATTTAATTTCATATTTATTCGGGAGCCAATTAGATCATCTTCCATCATGTACCTATTGCCAACTATTACGCTCAGAGTCCTGATTTGAAGTGAACCAAAAAATTAAATCTTAGTTTTGTTTTGATTTCTGAAAACTTAGGTCATTATGCAATGCGGCCAGTACGAGATATCTTGATACGGAAACACCTTCCAAAAGTGCCTTCTCCTCTATCACTGCCTTTTCTTCTTTTCTGATATATACACTTATTTTGTCTTTACTAGAACTTACCATAAATATAATAACACTACATACATTATAATATTTTTTATTCTAGGGCAAGGTTAAAATATTGCGAACCTTTGGATTTGACATTAATTTCTTGAACTATTGCAATCTATACAATAATCTGTTTAACTATTTACCTGAAAGATAGGAAAATAACTCATCCAACCACATCGAGAATGAATGACATAGACATATCTTAAAAATTGAGGAAATTGTCCCACTTCCAATGTTGCGTGAGTTATTGATAAAGATGTGATTTGCAAAACGAATAATGCATCGTCTTTAACTGATTTATGAACTTCTTATGCAAATAGACTTCTAAGAACCTCGGACATTGGTTCATCGGCATTTGTTAAAATTTAGTTTTGTGATCAACTTTTTGCAAAGGGCCGGGTCCGGGAATTGAACCCGGGTCCGGGGATCCACAGTCCCCAAGGATATCCCCTACCCCAACCCGGCCATGTAACACTGTAATTCTTTAAGATATTTTAATCATTCTCAGCGGATCCA
>JAMDCG010000084.1 GCA_023489425.1 Thermoplasmatota archaeon | reverse complement strand
TATCTAATGTTGCTCAAAGTCTACTGAATTCAGGTAATGTTGAGATCAGAATTGATGGCAAACCATTTTCAACTGTGTCCATAAATAAAGGAACCGTTGATATTGAAATGGAAGATAGGAAACTATCGAAAAACATATTCAAAAAAATGCCTAAGATGAGTAAACGAAGAAAAATGTTAAGCCAGTTTTCAAGTTTCGTAGCATCCCTTGGAGTAATAATAGAAATAAGAGATCAAAAAGGATTGATACTGAAGATAGGTAAAGGGGCGCACTCTGTCCTTGGTAACTTTGAGGCAAAACTCGTAAAATTGGAAGAGTACTTTTAGTTACTGTTTTTGATATATAGTGCTAATATGGTCATCTAATTATGAATAACCTGTGAGTGTCTTTTCTTTTTTAAATGGAATAAATAGGATATTTTTTTATACAGTATTACCATAACAGCACAATTAACATGGCAACATATCCAAATACCGGACTCAAACCATTAGAGGCTCTTAGGGCTTCTACCGAAAAGAATGTATTAGTTGATGTTAAGGGAAGGAGAGGCTACTCCGGTACCCTTGAAGGATACGATGTATACATGAATCTAGTTTTAAGAAATGCAAATGAAATTATAAACGGAGAAGTTAAAGGCGTTCATAACAGAATACTCGTAAGAGGAGACAATGTTATTTTTGTTTCGCCATCATCAGGTGATTAAAAATGAGTAATGGAACAGCTGTAATGGGAAAAATGAACAGTAAGAAAGTTCATATCAGATGCAGAAGATGCGGTCATCATGCTTACCATATCAGGGAAAAGAGGTGTGCTCACTGTGGATTCCCAGCTCCAAGACTACGATCCTATAAATGGGCTAAAGCCAAGTGAGAACTGTGCCGTAATAGGGATATACGGTAACGATACAGTTTTTTTTAAAATCTATACTTCTCTGAGAACTCTACAACACAGGGGACAGGAAGCTTCAGGAGTTGCGATTTTTGATGGAGAAAAGATAAATGCTCTCAAGGTGGATGGGCTAGTATACGAGGGATTCAGGCCATATATTGAAAAAGAAATTGTGCCTAAGGGGAACATTGGAATAGGTCACAACAGGTATTCTACAGCTGGTATTAAGAATATAACCGGCGCAGGTCCCTTTCTAATATCAACGGCAATGGGCGATATGGCCATAAGCCACAATGGGGAAATAACTAATTATCAGTCCTTGAGAGATGAGTTAAAGGAGCAGGGAGTGCCTTTTGTCACGACCAATGACACAGAAGTTATGTTGAATCTTCTGGCTCGGACAATCCGTCAGAAGGGAATTAAAAATGGTATAAGAAGTTCTATGGAAATGCTTCAAGGATCATATTCAGCCGTTCTAATGATAGGAGAAAAGATGTACGCAATGAGGGATCCAAAGGGTTTCAGACCACTTATTCTTGGAAAGGCCGGAAACGACATAATTATATCGTCTGAAAGCGCGGCCATTGACGTACTTGGAGGTACCATTGTAAGAGATGTTCAACCGGGAGAAGTTGTTGAGATATATAATGGAGACATAAACACATTATTTATTATGAGGAGTCAGAGGATTTCTCACTGCATGTTTGAATATGTATACTTTGCAAGACCTGATAGCATAATAGATGGTGTTGAGGTGTATAATTCCAGGTACAGACTTGGAGTTAATCTCGCAAAAGAAGCGCCTGTGGAGGCTGATGTTGTGATTCCAGTACCTGATTCTGGCAGGACACAGGCACTGAGTTATGCTGCTGAACTCAAGATGGAATATAGTGAAGGTCTTTTCAAGAACAGATACTCAGAAAGAACATTTATTATGCCTGGTAACAAGGAAAGGGACAGCGCAGTTAAGCTGAAACTGAATCCGATTAAATCTGTAGTACAGGGAAAGCGAATTGTTCTTGTCGATGACAGCATTGTCCGTGGAACAACCATGAAAAGGATTGTTGCTTTGCTAAGGAGTTTTGGCGCGAAAGAGATACATGTCAGAATAGCATCACCAAAGATTGTTGCACCGTGTTACTTCGGCGTTGATATGAAGACCCGGGATCAGTTCATAGCCTTAAACAAGAGTGATGATCAGATTTCAAAAGAGGTTGGTGCAGATAGTCTTGCTTATCTCTCCATAGAGGGATTGGTAAATAGTATAGGAATGCCTAAGAAATCACTCTGCCTTGGATGTCTAACCGGAGAATATCCGGTAAAAATTGCTGGAGAAAAGGAAGATATCCAGACAACTCTGGAGTTATAATTTAATTCTTATTACTTATTTTTGAAAGGATATTATCTATTTCATCCTGACTCATTATCCTGCCTATACCATCAGCCTTAAGAGTTAAGGCAATTTTTGCCGAGAGTCTTCTTGAAATTTTTCCCCTATCTCTTGGACTGCTTCCCGAAATTAAATGTGACTTATAAAGAAAGCCATGTTTCGGATTTGGTATGTGCCTTGTTTTGCTGATAAAAAGTGATTTCTCTGCACCTGCCATCTGTATTGAGGATGATGGGGTATTAACAAGCCTTTCCAGTGATTGAAAATGCCCCAGCAGTTCAGCACATAATACTGGGTTAATTATTCGTGAGGTGTTTGGAAAGATCTCCTTTGCCTTCTCATTCAGGGACTTTTCAAGTTCCTTTTTCCTTGATACCATTTCTGATCCAAGTTCTCCAATGGTTGAGATTGCATGATCCTCGTTATTCTTCATATTCTGGAATAATTCTCCAGGATCCTCCGATTCCCCTACAATCAGGCCAAGAGCCATTGATTTTTCAAATAAGAGATTGATTATTTCGTCCATTGAGTTATACACATTGAATATCTTCACCAGCTTCCAGTCCCTTCCGAGAGACTCTTTCAGTTTCAATCTTCCATAATTTAGCATCAGTTCTCGAAGATCAGGAAGCGCCTTGCCCTCTTCCATTTCTAATCCATCCTTTCCTTCAGATAGTCTGTCAAATAAATCAGTTGGATTTGCAGAAAGAAGCTTATAGACTTTTAGAGTACCATCACTTCTGTAACCGTACCATTTAGTTCTTTCTGTCATTTCTTCCCTTCTTTCTGTTCCTGTTAACTGGTCTCCTGTCCTTAAAATTATCCCTGTATTCGTTTCTGTTTCTTTTCTCATTATTGCGTTCTGGCCATTGATTGGGTCTCTGTGTTCTTTTCTCCCGTGAAGATCTGTCATTCACAAATTTTCTTTCCTTTGATCCCTGCTTCACCTCACTCCTCAAATGAATCTCTCTTTCCTTTGGCTTGACTGGTATTTTTACCGAGTTTCCTGGTTCCGGGTCAATGAGAACTCTATCTAGATCCACTATTTTTGTGTCAGATATCTGATTGAATGATGATACCATTTTTCCGGTACCCACAAGCTGTCCCGACTCAGAAATGAGGGCAACTCTTTCACCTGCCAGAGGTTCACCTATTATTGCCTTGATCCCTCCAGGATACAGATCGGAACCATGGGCAATAGTCTTAAGTGTTGAAGCTTTTATTATTACCTTACTGAATGTTGAAAGGAGAAAGTTTGACTGGTACATGGCTGATTTAAGGAGATGATCCTTTCCTGCCTTTGCCATTTCAACACGATCACTTAACTCCTGAAGAGTTATGGCCATTTCTTCCCTGAAAGGACCAGTTCCCAATCTTCTCAGGTCTGTCATATTCCCCTTGGTTCCCAGATAATATCCTATATCCACACACAGTGTCCTTATGTATGTCCCAGATTGGCATTTCACCTTGAAAAGTACATCCCTGTTCCTAATTTCCATTATTTCAATATCATAGATCTCCCTTGTCCTGAGTTTTCGTGCTACAGCACTTTTTATAGGAGGTAGCTGGTATATTTCCCCCTTAAAATGATCAAATGCTTTTCGTATGGAAAGTTCGTCAGCATCAGCATGTAACTTCAATGTGGCTATATATTCCTTTGGATATTCATGGGCAATGTCCACAAGTCTTACACATTTTCCCAGTGCAATTACCAGTAGACCAGTAGCCTGCGGATCAAGAGTTCCTATGTGACCAACTCTTTCTACACCGGTAATCTGCCTTACCCAGTAGTCAATCTGGTGACTTGTTGGACCCTTTGGTTTATCTATACATATAAAACAGCCCTCTTCAGGCATTGGAAAAGACCATTCTATAGATTTCGTTTGCGATTTCATCAGCACTTCCTTTCTCTGTATCTATAACAACATCATATATGCTTTTATCTTCCATCAGGAAACCAAAATATTCTTTGAACCTGAAATTTTCAGATTCCTCCCGCATTACTACCTTTTCAGCCATGTTTCTGTCATTTTCTCTGATGCTTACCCTGGCAATCCTCACCTCTCTGGATGCATCAAGGAAGACCCTGAATGCAGGAATGCCTGCTGAATAGGATATCCAGCCTGCAAGTCTGGATTCAACTATTATATCGTCATGATCCCTCAGAAAATCCCTGATCATGTTATTGAGGGTAACATCAGTTCTGCTGTCTTTTTCTGCCATTAAATTCATTTCTTCCAGACTCACATGCATATCTTCAGACATTTGCCTGAAAAAATATCCACCTGAATAAACGTGATATGATGTGAGATCGGATAAAATTTTAGAAACGGTTGTCTTACCACTGCCTATATGACCACTGACCGTGATTCTCATTGTACTGTCAATCCTTCAGAGGGATTCATTCCTTCATATTTTCTTAGCTGGTATGAGAAATCTATGTATTTTATGATCATTGTAATCATGTACCCAACAACCATATTGGAAATGAACGATATTATGATCCAGCTTGGGAAGAATCCTACAACTGAATTTAGATTTACATTGGATGCCCATGGGAATGATACATAGGGAAATGAAAGATGAGCCAGAAAGAAGTATAGCCAGACAAATATTAACAGTGTAAACATTGATAATATTATAAGTGGTGCAGTGCTGCTCATCTGGACCATTTGTTGATCCATCATGCTTTCCTGCTGCATCTTTCTTAATTTATTCATCTTGTCCCTGTCGTTTGCCCTGAATGCCTCATTCTGAGCCTTCCTGAATGCCTGTGCCCTGTTCTGTGCCTTTCCTATCTTGAGCCAGTCAGTGAAGAAATATCTTGGTATACCACTTACTATCCCGGTCAATATACCTGACAGTGCAATGGTTAATACCGGATAACTGTAATTGAATCCAATAAGCGGCCCAAGTGCAAACTGAAACACTCCTCCAATTGCATCTCTTATGGCAGTAACATAGATTATAACGATACTGAAAATGAACATAAGGAAATACATTCCCTGGAATTTTAGCATCTTCTTTTGCATCTCTTTCTGTCTGGCCATTCTCTCCATATTTGGATCCTTTACTTCTGTCATTTGGATAACCTCTCTACAATTTTTTCTGCGACCTGATCAGCTAAGCCTGGAAGATTATTAATAAAGGAAACTGTTGCGCCCGTATATACTGAATATGAAACTGCAAATGACCTGTTTACAGATTGATGTGTTGTTATATCCTCTATGGTTTCCTCATCCCTGGTTCTGCTTGGGTCGTTATTTCTCCTCTTCCTGATTTCTTCTGGCTCTGCTTCCAGAAGAAAGAACGCGCTTACCTTCAGTTCTCTTATAACCCATTCTGGCAAACCTGGTAAAAATCCTCTTGGACCCTTTATGGCCATATGGGTATCAATTATAACATCCTCAATTTTTCCAATTGCGGATGCTGCCTTTTTTTGAAGATTGATCTGGGTATCAACACTTAGCTTCCTGATCTCATCCCTTGATTCCACAAGTTTTATCTCCTTCGCCATTTCAAACATGAGTGTTCCGAAATTGATGATATCGTAGCTTGTTAGCTTCTCTACAGATTTCAGTACTGTAGACTTGCCAACACCCGCGACACCCGCAATTACAACTCTCATTTTACGCCCCCGAGAAGAACTGCCTGATCAGTGGATGCATTTCCATCATTTGTTCCCTTCCCATTGCCTCATAGAACTGTATCACTATACCAACAGCCAGCAACAATCCTGTTCCGGACGTTTGTCCTACGGTTCCAATCAGGTCAGCTGATGCTGCAAGCAAACCGACAGCAGCTCCACTGAATACAGTAATTACAGGGATATATTTCTTAAGAACCCTTTCAAGAACCTTTGGATCCCGTCTGAAACCTGGAATCTGCATCCCAGAGGAAATAATCTGTTTGGCAACGGCAGACGGACCCATATTTGTGGTTTCTATCCAGAACTTTGCGAACAGTATACTTGCTCCAGTCATGAAACCCAGAAAGACTACGATATGTATAACCTCCTCCCATGCAGTGTGATTGAATAGCACGGTAGGACCGTATACCGCTGGCTGTAGTATGGGGAATAACCAGTCGGCAAGGCCATTTGGAGTATAAAGATAGAATGCCAGTCCTCCGGTTGGCTGGGATGATGACACGCTAAGGGCTGACGCCGCAGAGGGTGTTAGATATGACCCAAGCAACGGATTATGTCCTAACAATGGAATATGAGACAAGGCAGGACTACTCCAGAACAGTAAAGTCCACATTGATACATTTGCCAGCAGGGCCGTAGCCAGGATCACAGGTATGTTTGAAGCATAAAAGAGCTGAAGTGGATATCTTCCCCTGGCTCCCCTCACCCTTTCATGCGCTATGGGAAGCTCTACCTTGCTACTCTGGAAGAAGGCAACGATGAAGAATATCAATAGCGTTCCTATCAGTGCTATTATTGGATTAGGTGGTGAGAATAAAAGTCTTGGAATACCAAGAGAACTCTGAAGATATGAGGCTGAACCAAATATTGATGTATATATTATATTTGGTATTGTTCCTACTGGTGGATTATTCAGGGCAGCGGTTGTAGAAAGAGCATAGGGCAGCGATGTATTAACAGGAGCCCAGTTAAAAGCCCCAGTAAATAGCTGTTGCGATACTCCCGCAGCAATGAAGAGTGATATACCAGAACCTATGCCATATTTGGACACAAGTTCATCCATGAGGAATACCAGATAGGAACCAAAGAATAATTGAGCCACTATTATGGACTCTGAGAGGAAATATCCGTATCCTGGGGCCATGCTGTTAAGGGATGTTATAAGTGCCGGGTCTGGAACAAGATATCCGAATGCCTGTGGAATTGCTTCCACAAATATCATCAGTATAACTATTAATTTCTGAACACCCTGATAAATTGCCTTGTCGTCAGAGTTTGTGAGATCTATGTTAAAAATCTTGGCACCTGCGAATAGCTGCATAACTATACTTGCGGTAACAATTGGACCTATTCCAAGATCCATAAGAGATCCTTCAGCGCCAGCAAAGATTGCCCTGAAAGATGCGAATACGTCCACAGTCTTACTCTGGTCAAGACCGTATATGTAAATGTTTGTTAAAACGAAATATAAAACTACGACAACGAAAGTCCACAGAAGCTTGTACTTGAACTGTACATGTCCCTTTGCTTTTTTGACCGCCGGTAGTTTAGCGGTCAAATTTTCCAGACCATATAACTTGGACTTTTTTGGTCCTTTATAACTCAAAACCAGATATAATATAGCAAATAACGGAGCTAACAGCACCGCAGCTATTAATAACTGGGGGAGGGGCAATTTACTGAAATACCAGAATCCGACAACAACCAGAGCATATAGGATTATTGTCGGGATACTGGATGCTTTATTCCGCTCTATCTGTTTGCTCATCTACTTCTACCGATACCCCTGTAACGATAAGCTTATTTATGCATCTTTCGGTTGTTTTCGGCACAATGATTTTTGATTTTACCCTGAAATCTCCTGTTGAGAGAAGCTTTGTATAACCAGCAGCCTTAAGATCAACAACGGTTTCCCCATTTTCATCCCTGACGAATCCCTTTGATCTGAGTATTTCCATTGATTCAGCCAGTTCCTTCAGGGTAATTGGTATCTCAAGCTTTCCCTGTTTATGACTCTTGAATCCATGGACACCAAAGTGATTGGGATCAAACTTTATTACAAGCTGAGTTCTGTGTTTACCCAGTCCTGCCAGCCCAGATCCTCCTCTCTTTCCTTTGCCTCTTCCGGATTTGAAACCTCTTCCGTATCTTCCTCCTCTCTGTTTCTTTGTCTTAGTTCTTACCATCTACTTTTACCCCCGGAATTAACATTCTCCTTATTAGTTGATTTATCTCTGAACCCCTGTAGCCAAGTGTTCCATCCTTCTTGTACTGTGATCTGATGTATTCATATCCTCCCTTTGGTGGGTGCATTCTTAGAACTGGGATTATTCCCGGTATATCTAAGAATTTTAGTTTGCCTTCCATCAATTCCTGTGCAAGATGACTGAAACTTTCTATTCCCATATTTTCCTTCACATATTCTTCAGTCAATGGTTTTCGTCCCTCCAATAGTGCTCTTGTTTTTAGCACCTCTATCAGGGTCTCCTTGTCTATTTCCCCCCAGGTTATGTAATCCTTTGCAGTCTGAAGCATTCCCTGAAGAGTTTCTGACTCGTTAATAAGAGCCATGTGATTTATATGATGTAGCCTCATCAATGAACAGGTTTTAGCTGCCTGCGGCCTGATTCCTGATGTTCCTCTAACCCTAATTACTGCCAGCATTTGCAACACTCCCCTTATATATTGGTGTACTCAAGACAATGCTTGGGTTTATCCTCATCTCTATGGTCTGCTTCAGTGCAGCGAATGTGGCTTCAGCATAATTCACAGTAGTCTTTGTATGACCCTTTGCAAATCCCCATGCATCCTCTATTCCTGCCATTCTCAAAATTGTCTTTGCAACATCCCCGGTGGCTCTTCCTACCCCCTGAGGTGAAGGCTTTATTCTTACTGTAACAGAACCTACATGTCCTGTTACCTGGAATGGAACTGTATGTGCTCTTCCGCAACCACATTCCCATGAACCACAGCCTCTTCTTATTTCTACAATGTTCAATTTTGCATTGTTTATGGCCTTTCTTATGGCTGGCGCAGCTTCTTTAGCCTTTCCTCTACCCAGTCCCACAAAACCATCCTCATTACCGACGACTGCAGTTATTGAATAATTCATTCTTCTACCTGAGTCCGTCATTCTTTGAGCTCTCTCAATATAAATTATTTCATCCTTCAGATCAGGCATCAGTATATCGACTATCTGATACTCTCTCAATGGGAGTTTCATCTTCAATGCTTCTGACATTGACTTAATTTCTCCTGAAGCTACCAACTTTCCCAGTTCCGTCTTCGGAGTCCACTGTTCACCTTCCATCTTAATTCACCTTTTCATCAATCTTCTTTTTCATTTCATCCAGTTTGACAGGATGTTTTACGTGCTTTCCTTCCAGTCTCTCTTTGGACGGAAATATTTCTTCTGAGCACGGAACTTCTACACCGGAATCTGTAAATCCCTTAAGGACTGCTGATATTCTCCCACCCTTTATCAGGTCGAAGCGTCCTATGTCCAGAATGGCATAGTCTATGTCCTTTTTCTTGACGGTCTTGCCAAGATAATATCCTGCCAGATAGCATGATTGTGTATTGTTACCTTTAATACCTGCAATCTTTTCCATAACCCTGGATGTTACGGTTCCCTTTATCACATCGCCATCTGGATCATATTCTGCAACCTGTGCAGTGAATCCCTTACCTGAAACCCTGACCACCAGTCTGGGACTTTCAGATTTGAGAAGGCTTAGTCTTTTCCTGTAGTCTGTTACTCCTTCTTTTTTTCTCTTTAATAATGTTGGGGTCTTCATTTCACTCACCTAACAACCCTGCAAGTCTTATCTGTGATCTCAACTGTGCTCTGGACTTGATAGTGCCTCCCTTTACAATTCTGTAGTACTTTCTGTAAGTTTTAGCATCAATCTTGTTCTCACTTTTCAGAGTTCTCAGTTCATCCCTCAGCGCTCTAATTGTCTTTATCCATCTTCTCTTTCTTGGAAATCTTGCGTTCCTGGTACCTCTTACAGATCCAGGGCCCCTTCTTCTTTCCTTGGAAAGTTGTTTTAGTCTCTTCTTAAATCTTGCATTTGAGTTACCTTTCTTTGGCTTGGCCTGAATTACGTGTTTCTCCATGAGATTTCTCACGTCTTCTCTGGTTGCTGCCTCCTGTACCAGAGTTAGACTGTCCATATCTACCCATATTCTTGATACACCTGACTTATATTCATCAGCTGCTATCCTTTTAGCTGTTTCTACTCTCATTTACTGCACCTTCCTGTTCAGTACCCTGATTCCAAGCTCATCTGCTCTTCCTTCAAGGACTTCCCTCTTCTTCCTTCCAACTGTGGATGATATCCTTGCTGCCTCCCTTTCGGGATTGAGCCCTTCTATCTCCTTCAGGTTATGCACCAAAACTTCCATGAAACCGGATGGGTGAAGATACCTTACAGCCTTTGGTCCTCTGTATCCTATATCAACAACAGGGGGCCTTCTCGCGAGATGTTCTCTCATTTTGGAGTGGTAACCCCTTGGCTTTCTGTATTCCTCACCAAACTTCTTGTATCGGAACCATTCCTGTCTTCTGAATTCAACTCTTTTTCTCGCCTGTTCATTCTTCTGTTTCAGCAACTTCTTTTGATCTTTTGACAGATTTGGTTTAAATGAAGATGACATTATTCCTCAACCTCCGTTTCTATTGGGAAAATTCCATCCTGGAATATTCTCAGGTCGAACCCCCTAATCTTTGTCGATCTTTCTATGTTTGAACAGGTCTCACCTATTTCTCTCCTGTCTATTCCAGTCAGTGTAATTCTGTCCCCTTTGATGGCTACCTTTGTTGCTCCAATGATCTTTGCCTCTCTTGGGCTCCTTTCTCCAAGGAAATTCTCAACAAGAAGCACTGAGCCCCTTACAGATACCCTGGTAGGGAAATGCGTGTAATCCACTTTCATGGTGTATGTGAAGCCTTCCTGTACCCCCTTGAACATGTTTTTCACTTCTGATTTCCAGGTGCCTGAAATGGCTTTAGTATATCTGTTCTCTTTTGATTTCTCTATGATAACTGAACCTTCCTTTATCAGTACTCTCACATAGTTATCAGCAAAGTTTCTCGTAACCTTTCCAAGTTTACCTGAAACTTCAAGAACTCCATCCTTCATTTCTGTTTTTATTCCGGATGGTATTTTTAATTTTTCTGATTCTTTCCAATTAATCATTTTCTTTCACCTAATATATGTAA
>JAMDCG010000097.1 GCA_023489425.1 Thermoplasmatota archaeon | reverse complement strand
CTTACGATTTATTGACAAACAAAACTGAAAATTACTCATATGTATATACAATACACCTAAGACCATATGTTCAGTGGACTGACTGGACTCCAGCAAATGCCTCACAAACATACACCTTCTCAAACGTGCTTCATTACTACTTTAATGGAAACATGACAACACACGTTTTTAAATCCTATAAAAATACAACAATGAAGAAATACTATCTGCAGTCAGGTGACGTAGTTCAATCCTTTAGAATGCAACAATCCTGTGGTGACTGGCCAAATGTTGTAAGTGTTGTACCAGATGGAAATCTAAGTGTTAAAGTGTATGTTTCAAAGCCAACTCTACTGTTATTCTCAGCTGACTTTGAGAATAATGTACTACCATATCACATATGGATAAAACACGACTTCACATCTGTTGACGGTCTTTATAACTACACACCAGGAATATCCTCAGGAAATGGATGGTATGACTGGAACATGGGATGGAATACGGCAACTGGAAGATCGCCAGGATCAGTAGGAACTGGCCCATTCATGGTACAGAACAGTTACGGTATGCCGCAGGGGGCTATAATACCAAGTCACGTTGAAACTATGTATGTAAACCCACACTACTTTGTACAGTATGCAAACAAGACAAGTGGACTCAGACAGTACACTCCTAAGATATACGAAATAGATGAACCATTCTATAGCTCAGAGTCCTCAATGATAGCTGCATATCAAAAAGGTCAAATTGACACAACTTCCTTGGCTCCAACTCCAAACTTCCTGCCACAGATTCAGTCCACACCTGGCTCGTATATATATCATAAAACATCAAGTGCATATGGTTACCTAAGGTTAAACACAAGAGTAGCACCTATGAACGTAACCGCATTCAGACAAGCACTCAACTATGCAACACCAACTGCATACATAGCAAGCGCAATTAGCGATGGTTATGCAATTCTATCATCCGATCCAGTGAATCCAGAGAATACTTTATACTACAATTCATCGGCACCAGAATACACTCTAAATATGGCAAAGGCAAAAAGTCTCATAAAAAGCATACCTGGAATGGTTAATGTATCAGGAACTCTAGAATATTATGGGAAACCAGTAAAATTGACAATACAGACCACTGTTGGTTCTGTTGCACCTGATAACATAGAAGGCATTGATGCCACAGAAAAATACTGGAACGAACTTGGTATAACAGTAAACTTAAAGGAAGAAGCTTTTACAACACTCATATCAAACATTGACGGAACAATATCATCCAACAGTAACCTATACCAAATAGGTGATCTAGGAATAAGCACTCCGATAGGAGATCCAGCTCTTGATTGTCGTGATTCGCTTAATCCAAAATATGGCATACCAACTGACAGTTATGTAGGTCCATTTTCAAGTATGGTATTTAACGGAAAGACACTAAATGGTACGCAAGTTCAGGATCTGTTCAACAACATAACAGCAAAAATAGTCAACTCAAACTCACTTTCAAGCACAACAAAGGAAGTTAAACAACTTCAGAGTTTGATGATACAACAGGCAACAATGGTTAACTTTGGATACTTCGTTGATCTTATACCAGAACAAACAAACGGTTTCACCAACTACTCTCATACCAATCCCGATGCAGTGTATCTATATTGGTATTGGCAGTTCTTCTCATTAGAGCACACAAAAACATCTACAGTCAAATACCCCTACCATCTTACAGTAAAGGCAACCGTAAGCTCTGGGACAACTCAATACGATAATGAAACATCCACAATCTCATTTACTGTGACAAATGGAACAACGCCTGTTTCAGGGGCAACAGTGCTGGTTGGAATAGCGGCAACATACGGGGGTATATTCAACATAACTTCAACAAATCTAACTACAAATTCTAATGGTGTGGCACAATTCGAATATGAAGTGAAGGATTTGAATACTCTCCTTGTTACCACAAATAGCACTGGAGCGGTGGTTCACGTTAGTTCAGAGGACGTAAATATAACTGGTATAGCCGAAATTCCAGGATCGACCACGGTTGGATCTGGTAACGCAACAGTAGAACTAACACTCATGCCAAATAAACCGGTAACTGCAGTAACTACAGCGAATTACACAACAGACTACATCGTAGCTGGTGTAGTGGTTGCTGTTGGTGTGGTAGCTGGGGCCGCTTTTGTGGTAATGAGAAAACCAAAGATAAAATCTTAATTTTTAAAATAAATTTTTAAATATCTTTTTTTTTATACAGGCTTAATGGGGGAAATAAATGAATATTTATCTATTAACTAGAAAAATCATACAGGCATTCGCTCTTGTAGTTATAATGACTCTTATAATATTTGTAGTCTTCAGACTTATGCCAGGAAACCCTGGTTTACTACTTCTAAAATCAGCAAATAAGACTGGGACACCTCTATCTACAAAGCAGAAGGAAGCAATATTAAGTACTCTTGGTTTACAGGATGGCAAGTTTTCACTTGTGGATTTCGAAACTTATCTTTATCAAATGTTTACATTTCATTGGGGAAAGGATTTTAATTCCCCTGGTCAATATGTATATAACGAAATTGCAAATGCCCTGCCCTACACATTAGTTCTCATAGTTTCATCGGCTCTTCTATCTTTTGCAATAGGGATACCTCTTGGAATAGTAGTATCAAAAATGAGAGGGGGGAAAAAAGAGGGAGTGTTGTTGACAACTAGCTTGATATTAAATTCAATTCCATATTTCATTCTTGGGGTCATATTGTTTCTTTATCTAGCAGTATATTCGAGCGTACTACCTCTGAAATCAAGTGTTCCACTTACATACATCACACACCCATCGCTTAGCACTTTTCCGATATTGTTGTATCATATCGCTCTCCCATTTAGTACATTATTGATCATAGAATCAATGGGCCATATGATTACAATGAGGGCAGCGATGGTTTCTACTCTGGGAGAAGATCATATAACAACTGCGAGGGCGAAAGGAGTTCCTGAAAAATCCATATTAAGAAAACATGCTGCTAGAATTGCTGTTATACCAGTTACAACAAGGTTGGCCTTACAGCTATCATTTTTAATTAGTGGGTCCTTAATCGTTGCTATTATTTTTAACTGGCCAGGCATGGGTCCATTACTTTATCATGCTGTTTTGAATGAAGATTACCCTCTCAGCGAAGCCTCCACTTTCATCATCTCTCTTTTAACCATAGTAGCATACTCGCTGATTGACTATATACACGCATGGCTCGATCCAAGAATTAAAGTATGATAATTATGTTTAGGTGAACTAATATGGAAAAATCTGATGAAAAGAGGAGGAAATATGAACCCTCTGTATACTGGAGAAGACTTTACAGGCAGTTCAAGGTTTTCTACAAAAGTACTTACGGTAAGGTAGGATTCTATATATTACTAGCTTTTGCTGTAATAACCTTGGTAACGCCATTTGTAGTTGAGCATCCTAACTATACATACATCGCACCTGAAGTCGATACTCACGTTGCAAGTGAAATAGTGCAGACTCACCTCACAAACATATCTAAAGGTAACTCTGGAGTGGAGTTATATTCTCCCATGTCAACCACTCTTCAGAATGAGGGAACTTCAGCTATTTACCTTGGGACTTCAAATGGGGATATTTATTGCTATGGATTAGGGGCAACAAAGGACTCTAAACTAGGAAACTATAACTTAATTTATAACAGTCATTTAAAGGGAAAGGAAAAAATGCTCCAACCAACTATGTTCTCGCTCATAAATTGCGCTGAGGAAATTACTGGATATGCAGGTCCCGGGTTATTCCAGAGGTTTGTCGCGCTTCCAATTGCCAATGGGTCAAATGGAAATGTGGTTATAGGAACAATAGCATTTCAAACTGCGGGACTAAACAAGCCAAGTTTCACTGAGATGACTTCATTTACGTATAACGGAACAATTGTTGGAAATATAACATCTGATTCGATAGCATTTACTGGTACAGTATCTACAAGTATCCCATCTTGTAATTATGCCAACGACAGTTTTAACCCCAGTGGTCAGGTGTACTTGTTATCTAAAAATGCAACTGGGGATTATCTTTACAGGTATCAGATTTCACCGGGAGCAATTTTGGGAATAGAAAAATTAAGCATGAAAAACCCCGAAGGAATAAGCTTTTACGGGTCATCATTTTCCGCAAGTAGATTTGATAAAAATGCCCTAATACTAATTTGGAACAATACTTCCATAAATGCTTATTCTGCATCAAATGGAGGTTTAGTATGGAGTAAAGTAGTTGGAAATACATACAATGCAAGAGTTGGGCCTGTAATTCCAAAATTCTATCAGGTGAGTTATGCAGCAAACAACTCTGCATATTACCTCGTCGGAAGTTCTGTAGATAGTATAAATCTTCTCACTGGTTTGAATCAAACAGTAAGGAACACTGGTGTAGATCTTGTAGGTTTATCTACAACACCTGGACATTCAGGCTTGCCCAGTGATATCATTGCAACTTCAAGTCTAAATGCTTATGTATTGACCTATAACAGCACGGGATCTGTTAAAACCAAGGTTGTAGCTTTACCTGTAAATTCTGGTATATTCTCAAAAACAGCAACCTACGATAGCGTCGCTGATTCCCTTATACTCGTCTCTAGTAAAGGATCTATCCTGTCATTCAATTTAAACTTCGGAACAAAGTATCCATTCTCATGGAGTGCCGGTTTATCTCCAGTACCTACCAGCACCTCAGTAGTTCAGTATTTCAAGGATGCAACAACTGGAGTTGGGGCAATCGCAGTTACTGCTAGTAATGATTATATCTACCTGTATAGTTCAACCGCTAAGGAATGCACACCGATACCTCCAATGGCAAAATTACCTTCCGGATCAAATCTAATACTCGGGAGCACACAGTACGGTAATGATGTGTGGGCCAGATTCATGGAAAGTTTCGGAAACGATTGGATTTTCGGAATTTCAATTGGTTTCTTTACCATAATAATATCTCTAGCTGTCGCTATGTATGTTGGATATAAAGGAGGTTTCGGAGGAGAGGCCGTTGAAACATTATCACTTGCTCTGTTTCTAGTACCTAGCCTTGCCTTGCTAATTGCCTTATCTTCGGTTATCAACAGTGCAAACTTTATCACATTAATTCTTATAGTCAGTCTTACAGGTTGGCCATTTGCGGCATTCACACTCATAGGTGTGGTAAGAGGGGTTTCAGCAAGGTCATTCGTGGAGGCATCAAAACTCTTCGGTTCAAAGGGAGGCTCCATCATGAGGAGACATATAATGCCAAATATAGGACCGTTATTGCTCTATCTACTTGCATTGTCCATAGGAGGAGGAATTGGTGCAGTATCTGGTCTTGAGTTTCTGGGTCTTGCTCCATTAACTACTGCAACATGGGGAGGAATGCTAAATGCAGCATATACGGACTACTTTGTGGTTATAACACAACCACAGTGGATATTGCCACCGGCCATAGCACTCACGATGTTCATATTCTCACTCATATTTGTATCAAGGGGAATGGACGAGGTAGTAAATCCAAGACTAAGGAGGAGGTAAAATGTTAGAAGAAGAAATTACGAATTCTAAAACACTTATAAAGATAGACAATTTGTCAGTTCATTTCCGAACGTTTGAAGGAAGAGTACAGGCCCTTGATGGAATCAACTTGGATCTCAATGAGGGAGAAATTCTCGGAATAATAGGGGAAAGTGGTTCTGGCAAATCTACTACAGCGCTATCTCTTCTTGGTCTGCTACCAGATAACGCTGAAATCACAGGTTCAGTGGTCTATCTAGATAAGGATATCATAAATTCCAACGACACGGTATCAGATAAAAAGATGAGGATAAAAGCTAGAAGAATGCTGGATCAGCGTCTTGCGGAAATAAGATGGAAAGAAATATCAATGATATTCCAGGGGGCTATGAATGCCTTTAATCCAGTTCATACCATAAGGAACCAGATCAAGGAGGTATTCGAAATCCACAACACATTTTCAGATATTTCCAATTTGACCGATGAAGACTTCATAGACGAAGGAAATCTCAGAGCAAGAGCTAACGAAATGGCTTTACAAGATATAAAAGATAAGGAAAGTGCCGAATTTAAAATCATAGAAAATAAAATTTATGAAGAGATGGTAGAAAAACTGAAAAATGATCTTAAAACCATGCCTTTAAAGGACAAGAAAAGACTTCTTGAGAATAACAGGATGGAGAGCAGTTGTAGGAAGGCTGGTTTCAACCCAAAGTTCCTTGATGCTTATCCACACGAGTTGAGTGGTGGGATGAAGCAGAGGGGAATTATCGCAATGGCACTTGCTCTTAATCCAAAGGTAGTAATTGCTGATGAACCAACAACTGGTCTGGATGTTATTACACAGGCAAAAATAATTAAAGAACTAAAAGGACTGAAAGACAGTAAAATAATTAAGTCTATGATAGTCATTTCACACGATGTTGGTGTTGTTTCACAACTGGCCAATTATGTTGCTGTTATGTATGCAGGGAGGGTTATGGAATATGGTGAACCAAGAGATATTTTCGTTAACCCTAGAAATCCGTACACATACGCACTAATGCACAGTTATCCATCAATTGATACAACGAAACAAAGAATTCACGGTATTCCTGGTTCTGTTCCTGACCTAATAGATCCTCCAAAAGGATGTTATTTCGCAAGCAGATGTTTCATGGCGGAGGACATTTGTCACAATGAAAAACCTACTCTTAAAAGCCTAAGTCAGGATCACAAATCCTTATGTCATTTTGATCAGATAGATGAAGAAAGGTACTTGAGTGCACAGAGATACACTGATGAATTGCTACCCGATCCTAATGCTGGTAACCAGCCTGTACTACTCGAGGCAAAGGACCTGAGTAAATATTTTTCTGTTCATTCAAACCTAACCACGAATCTGTTTGGTGGTGCAAACAAACCAGTGGTACACGCTGTTGACATGGTAAATATACTTATACGGAAAAGAGTAATTATTGGAGTTGTTGGTGAAAGTGGATCTGGAAAGACGACTCTTGGTAAGCTTTTAGTAAATGCAATTGAACCTACTAGTGGTAAGCTCATATTTAAGTTCGATCAGGTTTCCAGTGGCTCACAGCTTGATAATGACGAAATGCAAATGAATGTAGATCCTCAAGATCAGCAGACTCAGGAAGAATTAAAGAAGGAAATGGAAAGAAGAAATGATATAGCTTTGATGAGCAAGAAAAGTCAGAGGTACAACATTTATAGGAAGGAAAGCCAGTTGATTTTTCAGGATCCGTACGACTCCATAAATCCTAAGATGTCAATCTTTGATATAGTAGCTGAACCTCTTGTAATTCAGAAAAAAGATTTAATTAAAAGAAGACAGCAGGATGTAAATGGCGGAAATGATAAGACTGAAAATGAGTTCAATCTTGAAAAAGAGGTTCTCAGTGCTCTAGATATCGCTAACCTACGACCACCAGAGAATTACGTGGAGAGATATCCTCATGAACTTTCAGGTGGAGAGAGGCAGAGAGTTTCTATCGCCCGATCAATAACGCTTAATCCATCGTTCCTCGTAGCTGATGAACCTATTTCAATGCTTGATGTTTCCATCAGAGCAAACATAATGAATCTTTTGCTGGATTTGAAGGATAAGAGGGATATATCTGTGCTTTACATCTCTCACGATATAGCATCTGCCAGATACGTTTCTGATTTCATAGTTGTCATGTATCTTGGACAAATTGTGGAATTTGGAAAATCCGAAGAGACTATCAGAGATCCGCTTCACCCATATACCAAAGCACTAATTTCAGCAGTGCCAAGTCTGAATCCAGATTGGGTGAATAAGGGACTTGACATAGTGGGAGAAATTGGAAGTGCGATTAATCCACCGAAGGGATGCAGGTTCTACGGAAGATGTGTATACCATAAGGATATATGCAAAGCAGAAGACCCACCACTGCAACAAACTGGATACAGATATTATAGCTGCCATTTTGCACAGGATGAACTGACAAGAGAGGAAGTAATGGAAGAAGTAGAGAGTGGAGAGGAAGGAGAATACATGACGGAGTAGTAAATGGAGATCCCATCACCAGAGGAGGAGATTAGAAGGAAAGAGAAGATACGAACAAGGTTTAAACTAACTGTTCCTCCAATGGTTCTTCTTTTTATTCTATTTCTATCCGGGATTGTGCTTCTTATTGCTGGTGCTTTATCCATAGCCAACGTATTTCCACTTATCCTCGTAATGGTGGGATTTGTAATTATTTTCTTTGGTGCATTTTATGATTTTGGTGCAAATAGATATGTTAATAATATGTTTCAGTCAAAAGCTTCATTGAGAGAAAAAGACGTAGTGCAGATTAACAGAGAGCAGCTAATAATGACAGTGATATTTGTCGGTGTTGGTGGATTATATATATTGCTTGGCGTAGCATTATTTTACGTTATTGCTTTTTTTTAAATTAGGATACATTTGATCTGATATAATAAAAATAAATTACTACAAACAGAAGTTAAAAATATGCACTACTGATCTCCATGAATATGGGTAAAAAACTACTTGTCATAATTGTTGTGTTATCATTTATAATTGTAGGATCAATGTCATATGTTTCTAATTCCCTGAATATTCTCAATCCATCCACCGGGGTATTCAGAAGTGCAGATGGAACGAACTTCACATCGGGTAATTTTATTGTACCAGGACTGGAAAATGAGGTTAACATTACCGTTGATACTTCAGGAATGGCACATATAACAGCCAAAAATAATCATGATCTATTCTATGCACAGGGATATTACTCAGCGTGTCAGAGATTGTTTCAGATGGAACTTCAGGCAACTGTGGCAGCAGGTAATCTCAGCAATTTTGTGGGTAAATCTGGATTACAGTCCGATTACACAATGAGACTTATAGGGCTCTCAAGAGATGCGTACAATCTTGAGAGAGACCTAAAGGCAAACTATACGGGCTATTTCAATTATATCAAATGGTATACTGAGGGTGTTGATGCGTACATAAATAACACTAACTCAGTTTCTACTCATCTTGGATTTCATCTCCTGGGGATAAAGCCATTCAGGTGGACAGTCTTCGACAGCCTTGTCTGGCAGGAGTATATGTCATGGTCTCTTGCGACAGGATCTACCAATGTTCTGCAGTCTGATCTCTTTGTTAATTCTTTGGGATTTGCAAATTACAGTGAAATATGGCCATATTATCCATACTATACGGAAAACATAACAATGATTCCAGGAAGTGGAACGGTAAATGGTTTTAGTCTATCTGAACAGGGTATCAGTCCTTCTTATTTGTGGAAACAGGATTTTTTCCAGGAATGGGCAACAGGAATATCAACCAACCTTTTAAGTAATCTTTCAAAGCTAATCAAAGATTCCTGCGATAATATTTCCGATCCATATAATCTACCAGGCTCACATCTTACGGGTTCACCAATAGGAAGTAACAGCTGGGTGATCACATCCTCGCATTCATCAGATAGCGATCCTATGATGGCCAACGATCCACATCTTCCACTTCTTGCTCCTTCACTATGGATAGAGTTCCAGCTAAAGGACCCTGGATTTAATATAACAGGTTGGGGACTTGCAGGATTACCTGGTATACTAATAGGGCACACAAAAAATACTTCATTTGGACTAACGACACCAGAGGGAAATTCAGCCAATGATTATGTGGAATTCCTTAAGGGAGACTCATATCTTTACAATGGAACCTATATACCCATGAAGAGCTGCAGTTACACACAGGCTGGAATTGATTATAAAATATATATGACAAATAATGGGCCACTCATAGGACGAACAGGCAACATAGGAATAAGCATGAACTGGGATGCAAGTTCACCAAGCACTGATCTTATAGCGGAGATTCTACTGGATCAGGCTTCAAATTACTCCCAGATGTTGAATGCACTGAAGTACTGGGGGCCAGCACCACCTCAGAATTTTGCTCTTGTTTCACTGCATCATGCAGGGTATATTACAGCTGGGGGATATCCTCTTATAAGGGAGACCCTACCTGACGGTAAAACGTTGAAAGTTGTAGGTTCAGTATCTCTTCTAAATGGTTCAAACCCTCAGTATAGAGAAAATGGATATGTTCCTTTTAATTATCTTCCGCAGGCTGTTAACCCTTCCAGGGGATACATGTTTGCCCCAAATCAGCCCACTGTAGGTAAGAATTATCCATTTCCTTTCATTGGTTCATACTGGTCTACAGGAGGAAGGGCTGAAACAATAGATCATTATCTTCAAAATCATTCCAAAATGGATATTTCCAACATGATGGCTCTTCAGTCTAATGTGACAGATTACTGGGCATCACAGTTTAATCCAATCATTCTAAAAGCAATTTCTGGAATGAAATCAATGAATAGTTCAGAGGAAGAAGCTTACAGTTTACTTTTGAGCTGGAATTATTCTTTTTATGAGCCAATGAAAAATCCAACAGTCTACCAGTATGTAACTGCTGCATTCTACAATATCACCTATGATAAGGTCCTGAAGGAAAAAGGTATTTACAATTACACACCATGTGTCTATATTAACACAGCTATATTCATGGCGAGAAATGACCCCACATCATCATGGTTCAACGGAAACTTTACCCTTACTATGCAGAAAGCGTTCGTAATGGCGATCGCTTTCATGGATTCAAAGCTCGGTGGGGAAAATAACTGGGACTGGGGCAACATACATAAGCTGGAAATAGCAAGCCTTACTGGAATCAGCTCTCTGGGAATAGGACCCATGCCGATCTGGGGTGGGAGACACACAGTTAGTGTAGGTAGCATACCAAGACTGCTTGAATATCCACTCCCATGTGTTTCCATAGGTTCATCGCTGAGAACTATCGCAAGACCAGGTTCCGGAACCTTCTATGGTGTATTTCCAGGGGGTCCAAGTGAAAATATCCTGAGCCACTGGTTCGATAACCAGCTTCCAAAATGGTTAAATCATCAATATTACCCTATGCAGGGATTACCAGTGGAGGTGAGAATAACATATGAACCTTAAATATTCTGTATTGGCCATAGCAATTTCAGCAATTCTTTCGATCCTTTTAGCATTTTTCCTGAAGGATGCATTTTATGTGGTAATTTCAGCAGTTCCACTGGCTATTTTAAAAAAGAAATGGGCAGCCATATACGGTTTCCTCATAGGTTTTCTGTCCTTCATGTCTGTCTACCTGCTTTATCCCTTTTCAAGCTCTGTCAGGATATCCACGGTGGTAGGCTCAGTTACTTCAAT
>JAMDCG010000060.1 GCA_023489425.1 Thermoplasmatota archaeon | reverse complement strand
TAGGTCGTTTGATAAAATATTTAAGAATAGAAGAATCGAAAGCAATACATATTCCCTGCCTCCATATCTTGTAAGATGCTTGATTTCATCAATCATCACTCTGAAACTTCTCACTCTCTGGTACCTGTCATATATTGCCAAATTTCCTTCCATCTTCAACAGCATGAAACTGAATGGAATATCGTTCACTTTCCTCCTGGAATCTCTATATGCATTTCTTATATTTTCCATCGACTCTCTGGTAAACTTTAATTTCCTGCTCCTGAAATCTTCAACATTAGTTTTTAATCCAGTTACACTTTCATGCTTTCTATACATTGTAAGCCTATTTTTGCAGATTGAAATTGAGGATCCATGGCAGGTACTCAGAAGGAACAGAATCTTATCCAAACTTCTGTTAGAATGATATAATATCTGAGAAATAGATTTCGCAAACGTTGCCTCCATGGAAACACATGACACATACCAGTCTGCCCTCGAAGATAGAACTCTTCCCCATTCCCTTCCACTTAATCTATCGCTACTGTATACCTCGCAATTCAATGTTTCTCTCTCACCAGCATGAACTGTTTCGTGTTTCGTATCCTCAGAAATGATATATATATCATTGTGAACGAATAATACGCTTTTGTGTTCGTCAAAAATCTTTCTTACTAATGCAATCTTGTCAGGACTGAACATGTCATCATCATCGAGGAAACAGATCAGGTTTCCAGAACAAGCATCAATCCCAATGGATAGTTTCTTCCCAAAACTCTCTTCATCTGTATAAATATTGACAGCTTCTGCTTCTTTCAGAAGAGAATCTATTTTATCATCAACAAAGTTCTTGACAACAACAATTTCCATTTTAACACCTGGGTTTACCTGGTTTAGCACAGAATTTACGGCTTGCATTAGATACTTTTTTCTGTTATGAGCAGTTATGACCACAGAAACTTTTTCTATCACAGCAACTCACCATAGAGCTCTATCATTCTATCTATAATCTCATCCCTGGAAAACTTTTTTCTGAGAGTTTTCTTCAATCTATCCTGATCTTCTATCTTCATATCACTTTCAAGTAACTCATGCATCTGTTCAGGGTTGATGGCAATTTTCAGACCTCCCATTTCCTGCAGTTCACTGGCTATTCCTGCATTGTTTGCAATTACCATAGTCCCCAGATATGAAGATTCCACCATGGATATTCCGAATCCCTCAAAGATGGAACCGGAAAGGTAAAACCTGGCCGATCTCATGAGGGAAAACAGCTCTTCTTCATTTATGGAACCAAGAACTCTCAGTTCAACTTTCATCTGATCTGCCGCTGCCTTGATTTTCTCATAGTAACTCCTGTCAGGTATATTACCACAGAGTACTAATGGTACCCTGATTCCTTTCATTGCTTCCAGGATAAACTCAATATTCTTATTCCTTTGAAGTCCTCCCGCGTGGATAAAAAAGTTATTTTTAACGAGGTTGTATTTTTCCAGGACATTATCACTGATTGATACTCCATCTATCCTGTTGAAATCCACAGGGTTTGGAAGAACGGTTAACCTGTCAGATATCTTAGGAAACATTCTTTCAGAAATTCTCCTTTCCTCTTCTGTCAGGCAAATGATCCTATCGAACTTATTCAGAAAGGATGGCATAAACCTGCCATAATAAAGACTGTTGAAAATTCCACCATAGATGAGTTGATAGTAACCGTGTGCTGTAAATACTTTCTTTGATTTAATCCGATCAAGATGGGTATACAGGTAATCGGAGCTCCACACTCTCTGACCCTGAACGTGAAGAATATCGCAATCTGTAGTTTCAATTTCCTTCCAGTATCCAGATCCCGGGAACCTGAATTTTCCTATCCTCTTAAGTTTTATACCGTGATATAACACGTTTTCCTCATTTTTTAGTTGTTTCAGGTCATCATAGTCCGAATAAACATGAACAGTATTATTCCTTGAGGCCAGTCCATCAACTATGGTCTTCACAACAGTCTCGGTTCCACCGGAATGTGGATAGTAGTGATGGCTCGTCTGTGCAATCTTCATTTATTTTCCTTTTCGAGGGCGTCCCTTATCAACTTTATTCCGTCAATTAATTTCATCGGGTCCCTGACAATTGTATTATGAGCGATCAATTCATCTGCCTCTTCAACTATGAACGGCTTCTTTTCCGTCCTTATCTTCTTTCCTGTTACTTTCTCTACCATTGATATAACTTCATTAACACTCGTTCCTACACCAGAACCAATCTCATAATCTCCTGGTTTTATATTTCCTTTCACTACCTCAAGAACTGTTTTGGCAAGATCAAGTACATTAACATAATCTCTCACATGGCTTCCATCGCCGTAAATTGTTGCAATCTCATCCTTCAATGCTGCATTGGTGAAAAGATAGACTGCCCCCTTTCTTGCAGCTGTTCCATATATGTTGAAGAGACGAAAAATGATTGCCCTTGTGGAATATAATTTCCTGTACAGATTTATCCACTCAACCGCCTGTTTTTTTGTAAGGGAATAGGGGTTGGATGGTTCAGCTGTTGACCCGGAGGAAGGGAAGAGGAATATGGCATCATGCTTTCTGGCTAACTCAAGATATTTCATGGTAAGACCTAAACCATCCTCAAAATACTCATAAGGCTTTGAAAAGGAGTTTCTTATGAGTGTCCTGGCCCCAAAATGAAGTATAATATCATATTTCTTCTTTTCATCTACAGTATCCCCAAGATCCACGCCGTCTGGATTATATCCATTATCCTGAAGGCATTTCATTATCTCTGTTCCTATAAATCCCTTGCTTCCTGTAACCAGTATATTCATAGAAGCTAATTTATTCATGTGTAAAAATCTTTTAGATGGCTTTTTCCTGCACACTCAATTCATTCATTCCTTACTTTTTCTATGAATTTATAAAATAAATTGTTCACTTTTGTTAATTCATAGTTTTTCATGAAGAACTCATACGCCAGTTCGCCCTGTTTTCTGGTCTCACTTTTATTTACTGCCAACTTATTAATCTCATCTAAAATGGAATTAACATCCGGCTCTATGAACGTCATAAATGCCTCACTTTCATCTCCACCAAAGGCTCCTTCCAGGAATCTGGATGTTACAATCTTACAACGTGCAGACATTGCTTCAATAATTGTGTTTGGGAAAGAGTCCCAGAGTGTTGGGTAGATAAAAACATCGCTTCTGCAATATATCCTGTTCAGTTCTTCATCTGTTACGATTCCCATGAAGTTTACATTGTTCAATGTTGAATAATCCTCCTTTTCAAGGCTGCCTGCACCAACAACATCAAGTGCACAGTCCTCTCTTTTGAGGCATCTCCAGGCATCAAGCAGAATTTGAATGCCCTTTATTGTCTCAAGTCTCCCAACAAAGAGAAATCTTGTTGAATCTCCTGTCTTTTTGTCACAATCTCTAGAATGAGTACCATTCGGAATCACAGAAACTTTAGCCTTTTTTCCTAATATGCCTTCTATCCTCTCCCTGCCAGGAAATACCTGAAAATATGAAATGTCCCTGTATATTATGCCACTACTGTAGAGCTTCGCCTTTAGCCTGGAAAAAAAGCCATCATTGCCAAATTCGGTATGGTTACTTCCAATTATCTTCTTTCCCCTGAATAGTTTCCAGTACTGGTTCTTTGTCAAATATACAACATCGACATCAGATAGATTTAATTTCCTTCTATATGAATTTTTAAAAAGAGTTAGTATCAGGGGTATCATTGCATTATCCAGCAGGAATGAAAGTACTCGTGACTTTCTAAGAAAATTTAATTTATTTTCAAGCAAATTCAGCGTTTGTCGTTCGTCAAATTCAGGGATTTCTGTCTTAATTGAAAATCTTGCCCTGTCAGCATAGTCCGTCGATATAAGTATTATCTTCTGGCCTTCTGGTTTGCCCTTAACTGTATTGAGAGTCCACCTTTCCACACCTCCACCCATTTTTAAGTCTGTTGTCAGGAAGATGGCTAATGACATTCATATCTGGATTGCCTCTGATTATATATGTTTTCAATTTTGCATAATTTTTAAACCATTGTTTCGATCAGTGTGAGGAAATGGATTTGTTGGCAAGCGAGGATTATCAAACGGATAATCACGTGAATGACAGGGCTGAAAGAAGGTTTAACCCAGGAAATATTCTCAGTGAACTAAGCAAGCTCAAATGGGTCCTGTTTATTTTTATATCTTTCTCGATAATTTACTCAGCAATTTCATATTTGAGATATTTATCATTTTCAGAGAATGTCTATGATCTTGGGGTTAACGCATCCCTGGCATACAACGTAATTTATGGGCAGACATTTCTCGGTCAGATAATGAGCGGGGGAGTTGCCGCAAATAAGCTGATATATATTCCAATCGGATTGGTATATGCCATATTTCCAAAGGAGTATTTTCTTCTGTTCATCCAGGATTTTTTTCTATCCTTCTCTGGCGTTGCAATTTACATGATTGCCAGTGAAGTGCTTAAATCAAGAAGATTCTCTTTATTGATCAGTCTGATCTTTTACCTTTATTACCCGCTCTCCGGTGTTTTCTGGTTTGATTTCCATTATATGGCATTCTTTCCAACATTCTTCCTCCTTGGGGTATATTACTATCTCAAAAGGGACACATCAAAGTGGATGATTTTCTTTTCCCTGGCATCTATCACAGACCTGATGTCCCCAGTGATTGTATTCCTGTTCATTGCTATCATGGTACTCCAGAGGAGGAGATCTACTGGTAGTTTTAAAATTAGTAAGGCCGAATTATCAGAAGCGATTTTAACAGTCATCATATTCATACTTCCAAGTATATATTACCTGAAATTTTATCCTTCTCACTATATTGGCATAGATTTAAACCCTGGGATTTACGGTAATATATGGTTCAAGAGTGAATTCTTTATCAGGATCCTGTTGCCATTCCTATTTATACCTCTTCTTGGAATTGAATTCCTGATCCTGCTTTTACCCTATGGCCTGCTCCTTTTCTCAAATTCATACTGGCCATATGAATCTCAGATACTCTTCCAGTATCCAAGCCTTTATGTATCAACACTGTTCATTGCATTCATCTTTGGACTGAAAAGATTCATTAGAATATCAGGAAAGAGGTTCAACGTTAAAAAATTGCTTGCGATTATATTGATCCTAAACATAGTTCTTTTCTATCTCTTTACACCCATTGGAAATATAGTCCCAGTACAGCAGAACGACCATCCACAGGAGGAATATATTGTGGGGTCTTCAACGATTCTATATAGTACATACGAGAAGGTGGTTCCCACTAAGGCTGACAGTTATCTCATGTCATTCATCAACAAAATTCCTCATGGCTCATCTGTACTTATAGCTGGAAATTTACCAGAGTTGGAACAGGGATATACACCGGTCTGTCTAAATTCAAATTTCAACACGAGTATGCCGGAGTATATTATAACAGACCCGTACAGTTATTTCTTTACTTCTCCTGTAGCATCTGGAGCGCAACTCAATAATTCTCCCATAATCAAAATAAACTACCTGCTGAATAATTTCAATTACAGGCTGACTTATTACTATAAGGGGGATGCCTTATATCAATATAGGTCGATTTCCTCACCAGAAGTATATGGGTTGCTAAATGAAACTGTACCATCAGTGGTACAGAAAGGTGGGAAAATGAGCTATTATAATGTAAGCCTCATTGCTCCAGGCTGTTACAATCTTACACTGAAGGGGTTGACTGGAAAGAATAATCTATCATTAGAATTAGGAAATAAGCAAATATCTGTCATTGGGAAGGGAAATAATTTCATAAGGATAAAGGCAAATTCATACTTCAGCAATATAAAAATTTATTTAAGTCTCAATTCACTTAAGGTTGTTAAGCAGGAACTTGAATTGAAGCAATATCGCGCTAATAGCAGGTGATTTACATAGAAAGGGAGAATCTTGAGAACTTTGATCTAATAATCCAGAGAATTGGATTTCTTGCTCTGGGTATTCTCCTGATTTATCTTCCATATAGCATATATGGTTATGTTGGCTACTCTGGCCCATTTTATATAATGATAGAATTTATCCTGGCAATCTTCGGCTTCCTGTTCATAGTCCTATCAACGCTAACAGGTAAAAGAAGGGAAATAACAAAACGATTTCTCAAACTGGTAATCATTATTGCCATTATTAGTGTCGGTTCTGTAATTTTTGTAATCGGCATGTCAATGAAGCAAACATACACAGATGAATTTGCCATAGAAGTATTATCTGCAAAGAGATTTCTATCAGGGTTAGATCCCTACGGCTTCCAGTATGCTCTAAAGAGTATAGAATCATATGGAGTACCTCTCTCCAGCCTCACTCCAAAGCTTTCTGGAGGTTACGTTACTAACCTTCAGTATCCAGATTTATCCTTTCTAATACTGATACCATTCATCCTTCTTCACATAAATCCAGAGATAGTTCTCTTCCTTTTCACATTACTGCTTCTAAGTCTTATCGCCCTGGAATTTATTGAAAGAGATCTTGCGTTCATGGCTCCTCTCGCTCTTGCTGTAGCCCTCTTCAACATCAACCTGATATTCTTTTCATTAAACGGAATAACAGACATAATATGGATCACCCTGCTGGCGTCTTCCCTGATGCTGCTCCAGAAACGTTTCATTCCTGGCATTCTATTTGGTCTTTCTCTGGCATCTAAGCAGCTACCCATATTCATCCTTCCATTCCTCTTGATTTTTATATACAAGAGGTATGGGACGAAAAAATTGGCTGAGTTTACCATAATGGCCGCGCTATCTTTTATTCTATTAAATCTGCCGTTTATCATAATGGGCCCAACGACGTTCTTCAATTCTATTCTTGCACCCGAAAATGCACCCATAATAGGTATAGGATTCGGGTTATCGCAATTTTATATATCGGGATATATCCCATTTGCAGATAGGGAATTTTTCACAACTTTAATGATATCCGTCTGGATGTTTTTCGTGTTGATTTATGCGTATAAATTTGACACTTTGAAATACTCGTTAACGGCCCTTCCAATCATAGTCCTGATTTTCAATTTCAGGCTACTTGAGAATTATTTAATGTACTGGCCAATACTGACCCTTTCAACTCTCCCATATATAATAAGGAAGGGAAATACTGCTGAAGCAAGAAATGATTTTTCAGTACCATCACTTCACAAGTTTTACAAAGCAATCCATCTGGATAGGGCCAAAATAACAAAAATTTACAGGATAATGGTACCGGTGCTGGTAGTACTGATCATATTACTCCCAACGGTGGTATTCCTTGAGAACGATACATCATACAGGCAAAAAATTAAAATAGAATCAGTAACCCCTGAAGGAATGAATAGCACCGGAAGCGTAAACTGTCTCTATGTTAACGTTTCATATTCAAACCAGATCAACAATCTATCCCTAAGGTTCAGGATACTTGAAGATGGTTTTCTGAGCAATCCAAATGGGTTTTTCTGGAATTCTACTGAATTTGAACCCGCTTCAGGACACCTTTACACATCCTTTCATATACACACAAACGACACATCCTATTTCCTAGAAGAACATAACAGCTATGTAATCATAGCGTATAATTCGGACCTGGAAACCTGGTATCACATAGATATAGGAAAGAACATCAACGTTTAGGACAGTCATGTTAAATGGAAGGAACTTTTTTCATCTGATATTTTGTCTGACAGAAAGTGGTTTTTCTTTTAAACGTTGATATAGATTATTATACATCTGCATAAGCATTCTTTTAAAGGAGCAAAATATTTTTAAATATTGACATAGAAAAAATTTAATATCCTAGAAGATATTATGTGAACCATATGGGGGGAGCTTTATTCCTGAACTATCTGTCATAATTCCGACATACAACGAATCAAAGAACATACCTATATTGATACACCGTCTGGAGGATATGAATATAGATCACCAAATAGTAGTTGTAGATGATAATAGTCCTGACGGTACATCAGATGTCGTAGAAAAGCTTGCATCTAAATATAAAAATATTGTTCTAGTTAAAAGGGAAGGTAAACTGGGTATTGCTACGGCAATCAGGGACGGAATGCTGGCCTCAAACAGCAAATATGTAATTGTTATGGATAGTGATTTACAGCATCCCCCTGAAGTTGTTCCTAAGATTTTAAGAGAACTCAAGAAGGGGAAGGATGTTGCTATCGCATCCAGATACATCAGGGGAGGAAAGAGTGACTTCAGCTTCTCTAGAGGAATAATATCAAAGGTGGCAACACTATTAGCGCACATAAATTTACAGGAAACGGAAGGAATAAAAGATCCGATGTCTGGATTTTTCGGGTTCAGGAGAGATATCATACAACCAGAACAGATAAAGTCAAATGGTTATAAAGTTCTCCTTGAAGTGCTGGTTGCTTCGGGAACCAGGAATGTAGTCGAGGTACCATATAGATTCAATAAGAGAGCAACAGGAAAAAGTAAATTCGGCATCAAGGAGTTCATAAGATACTTAAAGTTGTTACTCAATCTTTCAGATTACCTGATGATCAAATTCCTCGTTGTTGGGGTTTCAGGAGCCATTCTTAACCTGTTATTGATGAAGATAATAGTAGGTGGTTTTCATGATCCACTCTATATGGGGGCTATACTGGCACTTGAAGCATCTATCGTCAGCAATTTCATACTAAACAATTACTGGACATATCGCAGAAGAAGAAGTAGCGGTTCAGTCCTAAGAAAATATGCAAGGTATAACATGATGAGCAGTCTTGGATCTGCAATATATTTCGCAATGATATTCCTGCTCACCGCATTCAGTGTAAACTATATGCTTGCAACAGGTATTGGAATCCTAGCATCATTCTCGACAAACTTTGGTGGAAGTCAGGGTGTTGTCTGGCATCTCTGATAGAGGAATAACAATCTTTAACAACTTCTTTGAAATTTAGCTCAATTTGATCTGCATATGAATTCAGAAGCCGAAGTTAAGAAATTGAGCCGTATCCGCTATTTTGTTTTTGGCTTAGTATTCATTATTCTGCCGTTCATATCCATAAATTATACCAGCTATCTGGATTATGGAGCTATAATAAACGGCTTAATTCTTGTAGTTATAGGAATTATTCTCTTACTCGTTTTCCTTACTGACATCACGGAATCAAAGATAATCCGAAATCTTCCATATGTTGGGTTTGTATTATCAACCGTACAGCTTTTTTTTGTTATATCAACCCTCTACCCCAACGCATTAACTGATGAAATCATACTTCAAACATATGCCGCCAAAATATTTCTCGAGGGTAGGGACCCATACATAAACAGCAATATGCTTGGGGCGTTTAGTTATATAAAGCCATTTTCACTTTATGTCACTCCAGGTTTGAATGGAAAACTTGTAGAAATATTGCTTTATCCCGGAATGTCGGTTCTTGCATTTCTGCCAGTTGCATATTTCCATCTTCCTGATTATACGACTCTGTTCATTTTTTCTGCCCTGAATTTTCTGGCTGTTTTCCTCTATTTAAGGAAGACCGGTATGGAAAAGATACTGCCATATTTCTCCCTGATTATTATGTTAACAGTATATACTTTCGGACTTTCAATAGGGGGTTCAACGGATATATTATGGATTTTCTTCCTGGTAATGGCTTATATTTTCAGGGATAAGCCATGGGTTTCAGGAATATTCTATGGCTTATCTATTTCCTCAAAGCAGCTTGCAATAGTTGCATTTCCATTCCTTATTTTTATGATTTTCATGGAAAAGGGAAAGTCCTTCAAGCAGGCTTTCATATTTTTTGCATTTGCAGTGTTATCTTTCCTAATCACTAACATTCCTTTCATAATAATGCAGCCACTGGACTGGTTGAGAAATATTGTTGAGGCTGAATTCCAGCCAGTCCTGGGTATAGGAATAGGTTTCTCAGAACTTTCATTTACAGGATTGTTAAAAGTTCCATCAACGGTCTTCACGCTTATATTCCTTGCAACAATAGTAATTACCTTCCTCTTCTATGTACGGTTCTATAACAGGCTCAAATACGCACTTTTTGTCTTCCCGATGCTGATGTTTCTTGTAAATTACAGGGTTCTTCTTGGTTACGTAGTCGACTGGTCACTCTTAGTTGTTATAAGTTTTGCTGATTATTTAAGAGAGAAAAACATAAAACCACCAACACTTTCAGAAATTAAGGCAAAATCACTCAACACTGGTCTCTACATACAGGGAATCAGGAAACACATGCAGAAGCACATAACGTTTGCCATCATAATAATTGTAATCATTTCCATAACCACTGCAGGGTCAATCTATTTATCCTATAACGATAATGACAGCAACATTTACAGGATCAACGCCGTGGAAAATATGTCAGATCAGCAATGTATCCCTGGATATATAACATCAATGAATATCAGCATAACCTACCAGCCAGCGCTCGGTTCCAATCTGACATCTCCTGTGTATTTCCGAATAATACCGAGCACAGCAACTGAGGGAAACTATAATGGCATGCTGTGGTATTCGTCCACAACACTTCATGTTGGGCAGAACTATGTAACGGCATATCCTGAGTCTTATGCATATCTCCTGAAACAGGGAACTACATTCAGGATCCAGGCATATTACAACTATCTCAGTGATTATATTACCGTCAAAGCTCCAAGGATAAGCAGGATCGGGATTGCCAATTATAATCTTCAATATCCAACAAACAACCTGAAATCCCCATTTCTTTGCTGGAGTGTTGACACTAGCCAGATCAGTGACAGGTTCAATTACAATTTAAATGATGGAAATGGCGGTTCTGGGAATGGCTTCATGCTCTCCCTATCACCGGATCATAACATTTCAAAGATTAACTGTATAAGACTTACTGATTCTGCAGTCAATCTTACCTACCTGAAAGAAACTGGAGAATCTCTATATTTTAACTATTCTTATTCTGGAAACGGAACCTCCGTAAGCAATGGCAAGATCAAGAATTTTGTTGGTGTTGAAATGAACATCAACGACATTTACGACATTTACATTGGTCTGAATAGAACTGTCAGCACAACTCAGATTTATTCCGGCCCCAATCAATACATATTTATTCAAAAAAATGGATATATAAATTTCTCCAGAATATACTCAATAAGTGACATCTCTCATATTGTACCCGTTACCACTGTATTTAATTATGAACTCTATATCAATGGAACATCCTCACAAAACTTCAGCGTTTCCGGCATCAGATATTAAAAAGTTCATCTGTGTGAGTGCTTGCGGTCAAACGTTATTTCCCTCATACAAACAGGGCATATTCTCTTCACCTTCTTCCTTGAAA
>JAMDCG010000112.1 GCA_023489425.1 Thermoplasmatota archaeon | reverse complement strand
AAAGTTTCTCTCTTGGAATAAGTGGAACACCCCCATTTACACCATCACAGAGTACAAATCTTTACTATTCAAACAACTTCAATGCTAACCTCTCCTATGGAATGAATGTAAATTATACAAATATAGTCACAAAGAAAACTGTATCAGTGGCGGCATGCGCTAACGCAAGTACTAGTAACATATTAGATAACAATTACGTTTCATCTCAATTTAGATATGCAGTGAACTTCCAGGAGACGGGTTTGCCAGCAGGATATTACTGGACCGTAACACTTGGAGGTGTCCAACAGTCAGGAAGCCCAGTTGGATCGCATTATGCAGATACAATTTCTTTCAGTCTTTCAAGAGGGACATATAGTTATTTAATATCTTCAGACAACGTAACAGATAGAGCAAGTCCAGAGGGTGGTACAGTAAAGGTAACTAATCAGGAAGTAACCGTCCCTGTTGAGTTTACAAATTCTTTAAACAGTTCTACAGCATTGAGCATAGTTGCTGCGGCATATGGACCTTCAAAAGAAACTAATGCTATTAACACTGCTAATTTCATAGGAGTGGTTGAGCAGGCGGATACATGTGACATCACATATCCAAATTACTGGTTAAATAATACCGCAAATCACTTTGACGGATTGAGTGAGAATTATTATCCTCTTGCCTCTCAACAGTTTTTTATCTATCAGAAAGACACTCCTGTTAGTTACGTTGAATTTTACCTAGAACCCAATATAGTTTATTATGAGCAAAAATATCAAGGAGAAGCGAATCTATTCATTACTATAAGCCAATCACCATTCGGAAGTAGTGTTAAGTACAGTACTACATCAGTAAATGTGTCCCATACTCCAAACTGTGATGCCTACACTTCAACAAATATTCCGGAAAATGTATCTTTTCGTGATGGTACTCCGATACTTAATCCGACAGGGAAAACTAATACATATTATTTGAACTTCTATGAGGCAGTAAATGAGAGCCAAGCAAATTATAGTAGCTCAGGAGATGGATATTTACAATTTGAAAACACAAAAACTGGTTACGGGTATGGACCTAATGAGTTCATTGCAACCACTTCAGATCCGAGTATATCTGTAAACAACGGAATTTCTTATTATTATGAAGCAACAGTCGATGCAACGTGTACAGGTATTCATGGACATGGCCCTAATAATAATAGATATGGGGATACTGAATTCCACCTTTCATCGGAATTGTTAGTTCAGAGCTATGGCAGTTATTATTTCCTGTTGGGTTATAATGTAATAACAAAAAAAGCTGATGGTATACTTCATATACACCAATCAGGAATTAATACAACATATCTGAAAAACACTAAAAAATTCTGGACATTTTATCTCGGAACAAAAGAATATTCTAGTAACACAGGGTGTATCACTATAACAGGATTATCTTATAAAGAATATAATTATACTGTTCCTGATTTTGAAAAAAATATTTCCAACCCAGAGAATGGGTTTATATCAATAATTAGCACACGGAATGTAACTTATCTTAACGTAAGCTATTTTGCTCCAATAGGTTCTTTACCAAATTTTTGGGCCATATCAGACTGTGCTAAACAACAATTTGTTTTGGATAAGGGTGCAAAAGTGAATTATGTAACGCTATATCTTTATAATTTTACTATACCTCCGGGTTATAAGTCAGGAAGTACTCCAACAAATTATATAAATATAGAGTTATATAGTAAGACAGGGGACCCAATAGTAAGTATAGATAAGAAAGTTGTTCAAACTGGATGGTCACAAATATTTCTGACTAGTTCAATAGGTGGCCATCAACCCATTGATTTAGGGAAAGGAGTATATAATATAACAGTGAGAGATGTAAACTCCACTGGTCAGATTTCATTCTCTGGAGAGATTGGCTGGGGATTTTCAATGATGGGGGGTTATAGCAATTATTTACAGAGAGTAGAGTCGGATAGTATGACATCCGCTTTGAACGACTCTAGGGGTTCGGTACTCACTTCATATGACGCTAATTCACCAAACACATGTGATGTTACAAATCAATCATTCATATTTGGAATTGGCTATTACAATGTAACAGTATCAAGAGAAATAGTTCCATACAAAGTTACTGGAGATTTCCATATTCACGGTTCCATAAATTCCGAGGGAGTTACGCAGTTTACTATATCTGAAACACAGGTTTTACAGGATGGGATTGTATTGACGGCAGGTAAGGGTGTTACATATGTTACCGTTAATCCTCTTCCTATAAGGATAGTTTCTTCATCTAAAGGGATATCGCTAAGTTCAATCGCATATAACATGTCCATGGCAAAGGGGGTCTCAACTTCTGTAAGTGGTGTTGGGAGTACGATTGTTTCAATGATCATGTCCAGGTCTACACTTGTAAATTACACCATGGGAAACAGTTATACCTTCAACAACAAGTTGGGAAAGGTTAACAGCATTTGTTTATACAATTACAGCTATATAATTCACTCGTCATATGCTTCCTACTGGGCCAATACCATGTTCACAGAATTGCTAGGTTCAGGTTCTTATAGTAATTTCAACCTGTTTCATCGTTTTGATTTTCAACTTTCCAAGGATACAGAAAAAGTTTCCATGTTAGGTCAATATGTCTCACTATATTCAGCAAACATAAAGAGCGTAGATTTTAATGTGGATTCTATCTAGACCTACAGTTGCGTCGCAGAAAAGATACATAATTAATTTTTAATTTTAACCTTTTAGTTATAGATGCAATATTACACCATAATTTTGATACATGATGTAGAAAGCCACAATAATTACAATTATTGCGAACATTTGCGTGAGTCTCCTCTTTGGAACTCTTCCGGCAAGTCTTGCACCAAACCATCCCCCAAATATGCCTCCGACAATAAACAATGCTGATATAACTATATCAAGATCACCACTTATTGCGTACCTGGCTGCTGTAATCACTCCAAATGTACCCACAGCCATTAGGGATGTTCCCACTGCCTGTAGAATGTTTAGGCCTCCTCCAAACAGTAATCCTGGAACTATAAGGAAACCGCCACCTATGCCAAAGTAACCTGATGCAAATCCTACAATGAGCCCTGTGAGGATGAGTATTTCCAACGACTTTGTAGAACTGGATATCTTCCGCTGAACTTCTGATAGATCAATACATTTTCTCTTCAACATGTAAATTGCAATTCCTATCATGAGAAAACTGAAAAAGAATAACAGATCGTTTCCAGGAGTTAAGAGTCCTAATTCAGATCCGATCAATACGCCAACTATACCGGGAATTGTGAATTCAAGACCTATCTTGTAATTAACATGCTTCTTTAGAGTATGCGGTATCAGGTTTAAATATGCATTCACGCCAACTGCCAGCGCTGTTGTACCTATCACTATGTGCGGATGATCAAAGCCGACAAAATATATCAATAGAGGTATGGCAAGAATTGAACCACCGCCACCGATAAGGCCAAGAGAAAATCCTACAAGAACACCAGAGATTATTGAAAGTATTATCTGAACCTCACTTATTGTAAACATAGATCATCTAGAATGTTATGACTGAATAGCCTTCCTTTATCCTGCTATCTACTTCAACTGCACCGTATACCAGTTCAAGGTTTTGAAATATATCTTCCTCCGACAACCCTTCCCCTTCAAGACTCACTTTACAGATCTTAACGGGAATGGATGCTTTTCTCAGATTTTCTAGCTGTTCCTTAAACTGAGTGGAACTCTTCTGCGTGCTATTGGCAGCCTGTACTCCTCTGCCGAGATAGAGAAATTCAACGGTTGAACCCGCATTTTTAACAGCGTTAACTGCAAAGTTAAATGCTACCATTTCTGTATTTATATTCTCTTTACCTGTGATCAGCATAACAAGAATTTTAGTCATATTCATTATCATCTCTTCTTTTCTATCATATTTCTATCTATAATTTAATTATTGTGAATATTTTAGAATATTTATGATTTATCTAGAACTACACCAGGTTGTGAAAATTAAATCATCCAGTGAAATGAGAATAGTAAAGAACTATCGTAAAAGTGTAACGAAATAATTAATTCCCGACTTAATATTTGAGGATGTAAAAACCGGAATATTTTGAGATGTTTTCCAAACAATCCCTAAAATAGAAATTTCACTAATGATGACAAACTGGGTTTTTCTTTCACGCACTGTGCAATTTTTGTACATTAAAAGTGCTGTTTTATTCATTATGCCATGACCTGTTTATGAAAACTCCTATAACTGAGGATAAGGCAGTTAGTGAGATTATAGGTGCACTTCTCCTGTTTGCCATTGTAAGTGTTCTTCTGACGAGCTTTATTCTGTGGTATGTGCCAAGCACCAGCACAAATAATGAGGTTAACTTTCAAATGGACACCGAATCCTCGCTCATTTCCCTGGAGACAAAGATGTTGAGCCAGAAAATCAACCCTGGAGACTCAATTTCTGAAAATGTACCACTTGGCATAAGTGGCACTCCCCCTTTCATTCCAGCGGAAAGTACCAACATTTATTACTCGAGTAACTTCAATGCTACTCTTTCATATTCCCTCGAGATGAACTATACAAAACAGATACAGAAAAAAGTTGACTCTGTTGTTTCCTGTGCAAACACCAGTTCAAAAAACATTATGAATAACATGGAGATTTCAGAAATTGACCACTATGAAGTGAAATTTAAGGAAAATGGATTGAAGGCTGGCAGATACTGGGACGTACAGTTAAACGGTGTGTCAAAGTCTTCAAGCCCATTGACTTCTTCATCTTCTGGAATCCTGAGTTTCTGCCTTCCCAGAGGTGAATACACTTTCAGGATAAGTTCTGATAGCAAAAGTTTCAAGCCTGATCCTTCGAGAGGAATTGTCTTTGTAAACACTTCATCACTTTCTATTCCCGTGGTATTTACATGTAATCTAAATCAGACAGTTATTTCTGGTAATTTCGGCGAAATATCTGATTTAAGTTCAAACAATTTCAACCACATAAGTCCCTATTATGGCAATTGCGCAGAAACGAATAACTCATATGGAAAGAAAATTTGCCTGAATAACTGGCTTGGAAACAGCTCGGATGAGATGAGAATAGGAGATATAAATTATTACAGGCTTGCCTCCCAGCAATTTACAGTTGGTTCTTCCTATGAGTCCGTAAATTATGTTGAATTTATGCTGGAACCTAATCTGGAATATGGAAACCAGTTCATGCAGGGCAAGTCGTCACTGTACATCAATATTGGAAAAAGCATGTGGGGATCGGCAGTATCAGGGTCAGGAAAGGTCATTAATCTAAAAAGGAATACAAACACTACCTCCTATACGAAAGGTGATATTATGGAAAAGGTGAACCTTGCAAACTGTATACTTTTGGGTACTCAGCATCCCTACGTAAGAAATTATTACCTAAATTTCTGGGAATCCGTAAATGAGAGTTCCACATCTTCGGGTAAGCAGAATAACACCTTTGGCATTAAATATGACAATAACAGCGTGGGTTTTGGATATGGACCCAATGAATTTCTGGCATCATCAGGTAATCAACCATGTGTAGAGGGAGTTGACACCGCTTATGCATTCGCTGCTCAGATCAAATGTAATGTCTCTTCCTATGTAGATGAAGGCTCAATAATGCATGAATTCGACTGCTTCAACATTACAGGAGAGAATATGAAATCACTTTCAGAGCCTTATTTCTTCTTAATAGGCTATAATACAACATGCGGTTCATCCACACTTCATATTACTGAGAATGGACTGCCTGCAGACACGATCTCAAACCTGGGATGGAAGATGTGTGTTGGCGAAAACAGTTATTCAGTTAACAGCAATTCTTTAACCATACAGGATCTATGCAATTTTCAATATTCAATCTATATTCCTAATCATGGTGAATATGTTCCTGATATTGTAAATGGAGTCTTATCAATTCACAGTGGCTGTAATTCACTTTCCATTAATTTTACAAACCCACGCAGTGAACTCAAAGATGCTTCTGGAATCTCAGATCAGGGAATACAGTGTATTAAATTAACCCATCCTGAACAGTTTAACTGCATCTCCATGTACTTTTTTAATTTCACGCATAATGAATTACACAATTCACCTGAAAAAACCGGTTCCTATGTTAAGGTTTCTCTTTACAATACTGATAGTGGACTTCAATTTTTCAAAGTATCCAGGATAATCAAGGTGGATGGCACTGGATATTACAATATCCACTTCTTTGATAGATCTTACGGAAATGGGGCTTACCGCATTCATACCGGGACATATTATTTATCTGCATCTGAAGTTGATCGTAATGGAACTCCTTCAGCGTCCGATAATTCCGGCTGGGGCTTCACTACATCAGGAGGTTATGATAGTTATATTCGAGAAGTTTCGCAGGACCTGGTTTTGAAAAGTGCCAATAACAGTTGTGATTCCATAATCACGCCTTACTATGCAATACAACCCTGCCTCTCGAAGACTACGAATCAGTCATTTATATATTCAATAAGGTACGTGAATGATGAAATATTTTCAAACGAATGCCAGAGGATCATAACCAGGGATATAAGTGAGGGAGGAGCAATTATTTCATCTGGTTCAACAGAGTTTACGCATTCTAGCGATTTCGTACTAGGAGATGGCATGTTTTTCTCTACAGGTTCACATGGTAGGGAATTAAGTGTCGGTGAATTACCATTAAATCTTTTTATAAATTCAAATGGAACATCCATGAAGAGTGCAATATATGGCATGAAAATAACTGGCGGGATTCCAACGTCAGAAAGTAACACAGGCAGTTCCTACCTGTCCATGAGGGAAAGTTACCGGGATGTTCACAACCTTGAGCTAATGCATTCTTATGCATGTGATAATAACACAATGATCATAACCGGCCTTAACCTCATGGATTATAATTACACCATAGAATCTCACTTTGCAAATATTCTGGGAAAGAGTTTTTACAGTATGCTTGAAGGTATTAAGGGAACGCCTGAAAGATTCACTGTGAATGCAGGGTTTTCATTCACAGCCCATAAGGATCTGGAGACAATAAAGAATTTTAAGGGTGACCTGAAATTGAACTCATTTTCCTGTACAGAACTGGGATTCAGAATCGATTCTATTTGAGGCGACAAAGAATGTCTATAAAATTTATTTTTTATAAAAAATGAGATAAACTTCACTGAAATTATTCTTTAAAAACATAGGGATATTAATCAAATTCATTGTTGAACTTGTCATCAAAGCTCTTCATTGAACTTTCAATCTGCTTCTTTGCTTCCGCCGCATCCCCATAGTCAGATACACTGGTCTTTTTTCCTTCAAGGATCTTGTAGGTTTCAAAGAAATTCTTTATCTCCTTAAGCAGATGTGGATTTACGTCCTTGATATCCTTTATATTGGTAAAAGATGGATCTTTTGAGGCTACGCCAATAATCTTGTCATCCCTGTCTCCTCCATCAATCATATGCATCACGCCCACGGGCCTTACCTTCACAATTGTGCCTGGATATAATGGAAAACTTGTGAGTACGATAACATCTATGGGGTCACCATCATCATAGTATGTTCGCGGAACGAAGCCATAATCTGCAGGATACATAACTGATGAATGAAGAACCCTGTCTAACATTATTCCAGGACCTTCTTTGTTGACCTCATACTTGTTTCTGCTTCCCTTGGGTGTTTCTATTACAGCATAGAATTCTTCCGGGGCATCATCACCAGGAGATGTTGTAATCCATAAACTGTTATTTGCCATAGTCAATGATTGCACCATTATTATTAATTCTATCATTCACAATTCAAATAGGATATTCAAATCGGTTTTGACTGGAATATGGCGAAATCTCTATGAACACTTATATACGCGGATTACCTTTTCTTCACTGTGATGGAGAACAAATACTCGCAGGTGTACAAGAAGCAGCATTATGGCCTGGTAGGAAAACACTCAGCAGTAAAGGTATGCCACTGGACAAAAAGTGAAATGACTGGAGGCGCATCCTGCTATAAGGGGACGTTTTATGGAATAAACTCACATCAATGCATTCAGATGACTCCTGCTCTCAATTCCTGCACTGAAAATTGTTCATTTTGCTGGAGATTCAATGGGTTTGACAGCATGCATATTGGGGACGAGGATGACCCGGAATTCATATTGAATGAAAGCATAAAAGCACATTTGAAATTGATTTCAGGGTTCAAGGGTAATCCGAAGGTAACCGAAGAAAAGTGGAAGGAAGCGTCAAATCCAAAGCACATTGCCATATCACTCACAGGAGAACCCACTCTTTACACAAGGCTGGGCGAATTCATAGAGCTGGCCCATAAAAGAGGTATGTCAACCTTCCTCGTGACCAATGGAACCCTTCCGATGGTTCTTGAGAAACTTCACCCATTACCCACCCAGCTCTATGTGACGACAGCTGGACCTGATAAGAAAACATTCAATGAACTCCTGAATCCAGCCATGGGAAATGCATGGGAAAATTTCCAGAAAACGCTTGAGCTCATGCCATCACTGGATACAAGAAAGGTTATAAGACACACACTTGTCAAGGATTTCAACATGCCATTTATTGATGAATATGCAAGGATGGATAGTATTGCGCAACCTGATTTCATAGAATCAAAGGGTTATGTACATGTTGGACAATCCATAGCAAGGCTATCTATAGATAACATGCCATCGCATAATGATATCATGGACTTTACCGTAAAACTTGGTGAGAAGGTTGGATATGAAGTGGTTGCGGAAAGAAGGGAGAGCAGGGTGTCATTACTTGCAAAAGATCCATCCAAGGCAAAAATAGATTTTAACAGCATTTAAACACATACTTATTTTTATTCCATAAAAGAATACACTGTAGATGTTAGATTATACTTTTACTGAGGAGCAGGAACTGTTGAGGACTACAGTTAGAGAATTCTGCAACAGGGAGATAAAGCCAAGAATTAAGGATATGATAAAAAACAGAAGGATTCCTTCTGAAATTATAAAGGGAATGGCTGAACTTGGAATTCTCGGAATGACCATACCTGAGAAATATGGAGGGCCAGGTTACGACGCGGTGACTGTAGGCATAGTTGCTGAGGAAATCGGAAGAGCAGATCCTACAGTTTCAATACCGGTATTTTTTCTTGTTGACAATGCATGGTCATATCTCATTTCAAAATATGGATCTGAAAGGTTAAAGACGGAATTTCTGCCAGATGTGGCTAAAGGCAGGAAGATAATTGGAATTGCATCAACAGAACCAAATTTTGGATCTGATGTTGCATCCATGACCACTGTGGCGAAAAAAAGTAGCAGAGGTTATGTGGTTAATGGTGAAAAAAGTTACATAAGCCTTGTGCGCGACATAAAGGAGATGGGAGGTGGGTACGTAACGGTAACAAAGACTGCTCCTGAGAAACCCGGTACCTCTGGAACTTCCCTCATATTCCTCCCGTATTCTGAAGGGCATTTTGATATAACCTATCTTGAAGAAATGGGCAGAGAAGGTTCAAGCTGGGGTGCATTCAGGATAAAAGATTATGAGGTTCCCGAGCACTACCTTATAGGAAAGGAGAACGAGGGTTTCAAGATTATCCATGAGGGATTTGAATTTGCAAGAGCCCTGATTTCAGTAATAAGTGCGGGAACTGCGCTGGAATCCATAAACAGGGGAATAGAATACATGAAGCAGAGGGTGGCCTTTGGAAAACCTCTCACCAAATTCCAGGGACTCCAGTTCCAGGTCGCGGACAATGTGGCAAAAATGGAAACTGCACTGGATATGGGATACAGGGCATTGTGGGTATATGACCAGGAACAGAAATACCATAAGTTCACAAGATTCCAGGTAAGCAAGGAAATAGCCAAGGCCAAGCTACTCTCAACAACGTGGGGATTTGACGCAGTGAATGATGCATTGCAATGGCAGGGAGCCTTTGGGTATTCAACAGATTGTCCCGAAGAATATTCTCTAAGGGGTATCAGATCTTTCCAGCTTGCAGAAGGCTCAAGGGAAATAATGAAACAGATCATTGCGAGAGAATCTATAGGAAAAGAATATATCTGAAGAAATAAACCCTATTTTTAAAATCCTCTGACATGAGCAATTTCTTCACCGTGTTAAGTTCGTAGTGAGACTGTCATTAACTAAAGGAAAACTACTTCTTAAATTACTGATTTTTCCTGGGTATCACATTCCTTATAAGTAATTTTATCTGGCTGGCGGTTATTTCCTTGAAGAATAAACTCATCATCAGATATATGAACAGACTTAACAGTATTACTGGAAACAGGATTATGAATGAATAAGGCCTTATATAAATTGCAGAAAGTATTAATAGAACTCCACTTGGAAATGCTACAACTATATGAATTAGAGTGGTGGACCTTGTTCTTGTCTCGTTTATCTTCCTGAAATATTCCTTGTAGAGAAAATAAACTAGAAAATTGGCAGCCGTATAACTTATGGTGGCACCTTCAACACCAAGGGAACCCAGCCTGATTCCAAGAATACTTGTTGGTATCAGGATTACATTTAGTATTATGTTGAGGATTATTCCACTTAATGATATCCATGCAACCATATGCTGCTTTCCCTTCGATATTATGGAACTTGAAAATGGATATGTTAATGCACCAACATATCCCCCAACTGCTATTATACTGAGTGATGTTGCATACATCAGATATCTTGCGTTGTATATATTCAGAATGAATGGAGACAGGAAGAACAGTATCATTGCAAATGGTGCTGAGATGAGCGAAAGGATTCTTTCATATTCCATTATTTTAGTGTTCTGGATCTCTTTAGTATCCTCCAGATTCCTCATGAGTAAAGGAAGAATGAAGATAGTGACAGGACCTGTAAGAGTTGCAATTATGGATATCAGTTTCTGATCTGTGTAAAGCGCCCCTGTTGCCACGGCTCCCCAGTAGAACTGGACTATGATTTTATCAATGTTTCCATTTACGATGCCTATACTTGTTGCAAATGCCAGTGGAATTGCAAATCTTATGTACTTTTTAATCGTTTCAAATGCTGGTTTTCTGAAAATCCAGGGACGACCGTGTAACCATAGGAGTATGATATAGATCAGGTATGAAAGACTGTACAGAGAAGCGAGTATTACTGTAATTTGTGCACCCAGAGACCCTTCCATATGCAGATAGTACAGGACTCCTATTCCGATGAAGATAGAGTTCCTGAAAACTGACTCTATCAATCTAGGAATTGCTATGTTGTATGATTGCATATTAGCCTTGTAATAATTGTTGAAAACTGGCATGATGTTCAATATGGTATAGTAAGGAATGATTGCAATAATGGTCCAGAATTCTATGGGGTTCTGAAAACCTCTCCTCAATACATCTGTCCAGAAGAATAGGGAACCCAAAACCACACCTATGTATATCAGATTCAATACCACTTTTATTACAAGATATGCACCCATATCCTCTGCCTTGTCACCTTGGCCAGATATGAATTTTACATATGTTGTATTGAAACCAAGGTCCGTAACTAATGAAAAAAGAGCACCAAACGCAAGAGCATAACTGAGATATCCCCAGTAGACTGGACCTATGTAACGGTTTATGAAAAAAAGTGCAATATATCCTAATAGTGAAGAAATAAAGGTTTGAAAAAATATAGCTGGAGATTTATTAGAGAGCAATTTAGCGTATATTAAAAGGTTGTATTAATAGTTTAAAGATTAATCTTCCCCGCCCATTCCGCCGGGTGCTCCGCCTGGAGGTGAGGCGCTGCCTGATCCCTTTGTTGCAATGACATCATCTATTCTCAGGATCATCACGGCTGCTTCAGTTGCTGCATCAATTGCCTGCCTTCCAACTCTGATAGGCTCAATGATTCCTGCTTTTGTCATATCCTCTATTTCTCCTGTATAGAGATTGAGGCCGTATGATACCTTTCCCTTTGCATGAGCGGTCCTCAGGTTAATCAGTATATCTATTGCATTTATACCAGCATTTTCAGCAAGTGCTCTTGGTATCTCTTCCATTGCATTTGCAAATTTCTCTATGGCGAGCTGCTGCCTGCCTCCAACCTGAGTTGCATAATCCCTCATCTTTACGGCAATCTCAACAGCTGATGCTCCACCACCAGCAACATATTTACCATCTTCAATTACTGCTGCAACAACATGTATAGAATCGACCATTGATCTTTCGATTTCATCAACAACGTGCTCAGTTCCTCCTCTGATGAGAAGACTCACTGCCTTTGGATTCTTGCATCCTGTAACGAAGGTCATGTAGTCGTCTCCGATCTTTACCTGTTCCACTGATGCAGCGTTTCCCAGATCTGAGGATGATAGTTCATCAACGGATGAAGCGATTGATGCACCGGTAGCCTTTGATAACTTCTCAATGTCGCTCTTCTTGACTCTCCTCACTGCATAGATTCCTTCCTTTGAAAGGTAATGCTGAGCCAGGTCGTCAATTCCTTTCTGTGTGATGAGAACATTTGCACCTGTTTCCTTAACTTTCCTGACCATTTCCTTGAGCATCTGTTCTTCCTGAGAAAGAAACTTCTGGATCATGGTTGGGTCATCAATCTTCAGATTTGTGTCAAATTCTGGTTTCTTGATTTCCAGTGCTGCGTCCATAACGGCGATCTTTGCGTTCTTCACTTCATCTGGCATGCCAGGATGAACTTTCTCCTTATCAACAATTATACCGTATATGAGTTCAGTATCGTCAATGTCTCCTCCCTGCTTCTTGACAATCTGGACATTGTCCATGTCTACCTTGTATCCATCTTCGGTCTTCTCTGCTACAGCCTTTATTGTTTCGTATGATATGTCAGCCAGCTTGACCTTGCTCCCTGTTGCAGACTTGCTGCTTAGGGAGGTTTCTGCCATCTTAACGATCTTTGCCTTATCGTCAATCTTCACTGGGGTACTGGCAGCTTCCAGAATATCCTTGGCTTTCTGGGCAGCCATTCTGTATCCCTCTGCAATAACTGTTGGATGGACATTCTGGTTTATCAGTGATTCAGCTTCCTGAAGTAATGCACCAGCTATTATAACTGCTGTTGTTGTTCCATCCCCAACCATTGAATCCTGTGTCTTTGATACTTCAACCATCATTTTTGCTGCTGGGTGTTCTACATCCATTTCCTTCAGAATTGTGACTCCATCGTTTGTTATGACGATATCTCCAAGTGAATCTACAAGCATCTTGTCCATTCCTCTTGGGCCCAGACTTGTTCTTACTGCTGCAGCGATACCCTTTGCAGCGTCAATATTGGCCTTCATCGCGTCTCTTCCGGTTTCTCTTTTGGAACCTTCTTTTAATATGAATATTGGTTGTCCTCCCATCATTGTAATCACATAGTAAAAATAAACTTCTATATAAACATTTTTAGAATTATACTGTTTATTTAACATAAGGTTAGTATCATGAAAAACAGAATTCACATTATATATTGCAGATACAAGACTTGAAAAAGATAATTTATCTCCAATGCATAATGACAGTATGGCTGCCAGAAATGAAACAGCAGTGAGCATACTTCTGAGTCATAATCAAATACTCCTCCTGAAAAGAAAGGCCAGATCAGATGATCCGTGGTCAGGAGATATGTGCTTTCCTGGTGGATTCGTCAAAGAGGGGGAAACACCATATATGGCATCATTGAGGGAACTTAGGGAGGAGACAGGAATAGAACAACACTTTGTCTCCTTTCAATTTGAACATAAGGTATTCCATCCTGTGAGATCATCATCAATAAACGTACATCCGTTCGTATATTTGTGTAGGGAGATTATGCCAATCAATCCAGATTCAGAAATTGAAAGAGGTGGGTGGTATATGCTTGGATCAGAAGTAAAATCGCATGATGAGAGGATGGGTGACTATATCAAATGGAATGGAGATATCATATGGGGACTCACTTTCAGGATATACGACAGCCTGAAGGAAATTCTATACGAAATGGGTAGAAAAGACTGACTGTGATCATCTTTATTTGACTTCCGCTAAGTTTACTGCTCCTCACTGGTGATAAATGTTCCCCTTATGGTTGGCTTTACCCTGACCACAAAATCGGAAAGTCCCATGAGAGAACGTTGCAGTTCCCATAATCTGTCAGGTTTACCAATTGCCAGTACAAATCCCTGGTTCCCTCCTCCGAGAAGACGTGCACAGTCTGCACCGCTTTTCAGGGCAGTGCTTATTATGTTATTCACCGCACTGCTTGTAACCTTTTCACTCAGTGTCTTCTTCACGTTCCATCCCTCGTTGATCAGTTCCGTGAATGATTTGTAATCTTCTTCCTGCACTGATTTTACAAGTCTGGCTGTCAGATCGCTTATCTTCTGCAGCTTCTCGATTGTTCCTGAATCATTCTTTGATGACTTTTCAACCTGGTTCTTCAAAACCTCGGAACTTTCCCTTGTGCCTCCAGTGTAACATATGAGCATTCCTTCACCGATCCTATCCAGGAATTCGTTTCCCTCAAATTTTTTTACCTTGATATCAATTCCGTCAGATTCCATGTACTTGAATCCTCCAAGAGATATGGCGTATGGATCCTGAATGCCGAGGGTTATTCCAAAGAAATTCCTCTCCTTTTCATATGAAACCCTTGCAAGCTGCATCGGGTCTTCGTATTCATTCCTGATCTCCAGGATGATCCTCATCAGTGCGGTGATCATTGCGCTTGATGACGCAAGACCGGAACCTGGTGGTACCTCCCCATTTATATAGATCTTTCCATTCTTAATCCCATAATCTGATAGAAGGTCCAGGATCTTGTTCTGGAAGCTTTTGCCATGCTCATTTCCCATTATAACAGTTTTGAGGAAGTCTCTTGATGATACCTCCAGGGGATAACTGTCAGGTGTATAGATCACCTGTACACCATGATCTATGGTGGTGTTGAATACCCTGCTTCCATGCTGTTCAAGGAAAGGGGAAATATCCGTGCCACCGCCAAGAAAACTCACCCTCAGAGGACTGTATGAGACTAACCTTTTCACTTCAGGAAATTTCTTTCTGATATATTGAAATGATCTATGGAAGAAATTATTAACCAGTCAAGCAATGCTGAAATTAAATGGGCATATTGAATGAGGAACTCAGACCTAAGACATTCGACCAGGTTTTTCTCATAAAGGAGGATAGAGCTAAAATACAGGCATGGGCTGATTCATGGGATAATGGCAAACCTGAGAAGAGAGGTCTCATACTTGCAGGACCACCAGGACTGGGAAAGACTTCCATAGCATATGCTCTTTCCAACAGCAAGGGCTGGGATATTATTGAGATAAATGGATCGGAGGGGAGAACCGAAGATTTCATTAAACGAACCATTGGAATGTTTTCCCTCTACAAGGACCTTACGTGGGATGACGCAGAAGGAAGCAGGAAAAAAGCAGGGCTCATTGATGAAGCGGACAACATCTATGAAAGAAGTACAAAGGGGGGAACTGGTGAAAGTGGAGGATACAAAGCGATTGTGGATATCCTGAAAAACACCTCAATTCCCATAATCATCACGATGAATGATTTTGCTAATTTCCGTTACAGGAAAGGGACAAATGCTGCGACCATAATCAACCTGTGCGAAGTTGTGGAAATAAAGAAGATATTTTCAAGGAAAGGAGGTACAGAGTATAGGAACATTGTAACGACCCTCTCTTCAAGAATAATAGAAACTAGCGGGAAGCTAGGACTCAAGCCCCAGAAAGTGACACTGGAAAAAATCATTGAAGGAGATTTGCCGGATATAAGGGCTTCAATAAATGATGCGGAAGCCTATGTATTCTCACAGTCTGACTCCCTTATAAGCGCCGGAAACAGGGATGAACAGTCGATTATTTGGGACACTCTTTCTGGAATATTTCACAGGGACAGCTATTCAGATAATGTTACCCTTATAGACAACTCAGATTCGGACTCGGGTCAGATTCTTCTCTGGATATCCCAGAATGTTTTTTCCCAGGCAAAAAATCTTGAAAGCGCTCTTGATGCTTTCGATTACGTATCGGTGATTGACCAGATGGACTGGTTTGCACACAGGCATAATTACTACAGAATGCTTGTTTATGTGAAAGATCTTGAGGCATTGTTTGCAACGAGATTTAAGGGCAAAACTGGTGTGTTCATTCCATTCAAGTTCTCGAACTACCTCAGCCAGATGAGCAAAACAAAAAAGAGCAGGGGGGCGAGAAACCAGGTTGCACAGGACCTTTCAAAAATATTGCATATCTCAAGGGAAGAGGCTTATGAAATGAGGGGAGTTTTGAAAGTTATGTCAAGGTTGAGAAAGGGATTCCAGAGTGAGCTTGTGAATTACATAAACACTGAAATTGAGAAACATAATTCTATGTTTGTTTCTGGTGGAAATTTCAAGGAGATAGAACCCCTTGATCTAAATGATCTGGAGATGTTCATCGATTAGTGTTGTCATTTTTCTTTTGCATTTCTTTATTGTTCCACTGACCGTTATTATCTTGACTCCCTTGATTCTCTGTTCCACAAAAGTGCATAGCTGATCCTTGAGGAACTGGTCAGTCTTGATGATAATGAAGGAGCTGTCCCTGAATTTTTCCCTTGTGTTGAAAATCCTCCTGCATTCCATTGAAAGGTAATCTGCTGATTTCATTTCTGAAAACTCTATGAGAACATATCTTTTTCTGTAGGGAGACCCTTTCACGTTTCCACATATCAAAATATTTAAAAATGCTTTTGATTGTTTACCTCATTTACTAAACGGAATCGTGTAATCTGGTTAGCTGAAATAGAATTTAGATCTACAATTACCATAAAATTATTTATTATAGCTTCATATCACCATTACATTACTTAAGGGTAGAAAGAAATGGTTAATCATTCAAATCTATATGGCAAAATCGCAGAAACGTGGAAGAATCCAAAGAAGTCTGAAATCCTGTTGTTTCAGAGGGAAAGGATGATAGACTGGAGGAAAGGAAATTCCATAGAAAGACTGGAACATCCAACCAGACTGGATAGGGCAAGATCACTTGGATATAAGGCAAAGATCGGATATATAGTAGTAAGATCAAGAGTCAGAAGAGGAGGGTCCAACAGACCTAAAATAATGGGAGGAAGGAGACCGAGAAGACTGGCATACAGCAAGCTCACAAGAAAAAAGAGCATCCAGTGGATTGCAGAGGAAAGAGCTGCAGATAAATATCCGAATACTGAAGTTCTGAACTCCTATTACGTGGGTGAAGACGGGTTCTACAAGTATTATGAGATAATTCTAGTAGATAAAAACCAGCCAACGATCTACAAGGACAACAGAATTTCATGGATCTCAGAACCACAGAACAAGGGCAGGGTTTACAGGGGTCTCACTTCAGCAGGTTACAAGGGCAGAGGACTGAGGACTGGAAGACAGGGATCAGCAAAAAGCAGACCCTCAATAAGGGCAAATGACAGATTGAGAAGATAAGATATTTTCTCAGTTCTTGATCTTACAGTATATTGTTTGCATTTGAATTGATTTAACATACAGATTTGCCGGGGTGGCCCAGTGGTACGGCGCCAGACTTGAGATCTGGTTCCCTTTGTGGATCGGGAGTTCGAATCTCTCTCCCGGCGCTTTTTAAGGCATTATGTCATTATTGAATTTTTAGTGATCGAATCGTTTATAATGGAAGTTGTGGTTAATTTAAGATGAAGCATAGGGACCCATTGGGCGAAAAGGAAAAAATGATCTCCGGGGAATTATACCGTTCGAGCGATGCCCAGCTTATTGAAGAAAGAATGAGAGCAAGAACCATACTGAATGAATTCAACATAATTCCAGTAGGTAATGCTTCCAGAAGAATTCAAATCCTTGAAGCCTTTTTTGGAAAGGTAGGAAAAAATCCCTATATTGAACCTATTTTTTACTGTGACTATGGCTACAATATTGAGATTGGAGATGAGTTTTATGCAAATTATAACTGTGTTATACTGGATGTCTGCAGGGTGACCATAGGAAGAAATGCTCTTCTCGGACCTTCTGTCCATATATATACAGCATCTCATTCGCTGGAAAGTCAAAAAAGAATAAGTGGACTGGAGCTGGGAAAACCAGTGACCATAGGTGATGACGTATGGATTGGAGGTGGTGCCATAATAAATCCGGGAATCAGTATTGGAAACAGATCCGTAATTGCTTCTGGTTCTGTGGTTACGAGAAATGTCCCTCCAGATGTATTAGTGGGAGGAAATCCAGCAAGACTTATAAAAAAAGTTTCCTGACATCCTCTCCATGCTAAAGCATCGGAGGTTCCTGATTCATAAAGTGGCAACTCGTAGACCTCCTTTTGAGAGTTCCTCTGCTGTAGCAATTTCCACAGTCGTGAATTCTGACATATCCTGTCCTATTTTTATTAATCCCATATTCCTTATGTTTATTGCAGCATTCAGATCCCTGTCCATAGAAAGACCACACACATTGCAGTGATATATGCGATCCGACAGTTTCAAATCATGCTTGATGTTTCCGCATTTTGAGCACATCTTTGAGGAAGGATCGAATCTTCCAATCTCAATGAGGACCGCTTCCCCCCATTCGAGTTTATACGTTAGCATGGTCTTGAACAGATACAATCCCTGATCTGCTATGCTTCTTGCAAGATGTTGGTTTCTCTGCATTCCCTGTATGTTTAAATCCTCAATCACAACAGTACCGTAATGCTTGGCTATCGCTGTTGATACCTTGTGGTTGAAATCCGTTCTTGCATCCCTGATTTTCTGATTTATCTTCTGCACTTTCACTATCTGCTTCTTCCTGTTTTTCGATCCTTTTCTTTTCCTTGATAACCTCCGCTGTTCTCTTTTTAACTTCTTTTCACTTTTCCTCAATGCATTAAGCGGTTCAACCTGCGATTTATCCGATGTGGTTAGGAATGCCTTGATTCCCATGTCTATGCCGATGATGGCATCTCCTTTAGATAACTTCTCTCCAGTTTCATGCTGGATAAATGCATAGTAGCGTTCAACATCTTTAGTTACAATAACCTGCTTTATATCGGCTGGAAATGTAGATTCGTCTCTGTACTCTATGCCTTCCATGAATTTTGGGATAACCAGCTTGTTTCCGTCTGTTTTGAATTCTGATGGTATTATGAAATACTGGTTATCCTTTTTTGATCTGAATTTCGGATAACTGGCATTATGCTTGAAAAACGACTTGAATACCATGTCCAGCTTTACAAGGGAGTGTTGAAGGCTCTGAGAATTGATTTCGTTCAACCATGTTAACCCCTTCTTCAATGTCGTTAACATCTTCATGGTATCGAAACCTGATAATCCCCTCTTTTTGTCGTTCTTATGCTCAGCAAAGTACTTGTTTCTCACTTCGAGAAAATGATTCCATACAAAGCGGCATGACCCAAAGTGCTTTTCCAGAAGAACCGTCTGTTCTACATTTGGGTATAAACGCACCTTGAGGATTTTAATCATTACTTACACAGTCACACAAATACCAATAAACTTTCGCAATTCATCTCCTCCCTGAAGGTTGGACCTTTCTTGCTCAAATTATTGTAAAATTTATAATAAGGTTGATTATATGCACCGGTGGGTAAGTTAACATCATACTTATTGGGACTTGGGATCGTTCTATTCTCAAGCTATTATTATCTAACTGTCTATTACAGTCCTCTGATCCAATGGATAGGACCATCCCTTGGGACCCCTTTTGTTATAATTTCAGGACTTTTATTGTTTCTCCTTGGGAATCCATTAAAGGAGATGACTTTGATTCCCATATTTATACTGACCGGCATTGCAATTGGAATAGGGGCAAGAAAGGGCAGAAAAGCCTTTGTATCAACCATCTCTATATATGCATCAATACTGACAGTAATGGGTATCTCGCTGTATTTCATACTGTTCAATGAAACCAGCGCAATCAGTTCATTGTTGAAACTATCTACCTCAACCTCGGTAAGCGGTGTAACTAATTCAGGTCTCCCTCCAATTCCAAAGGGAAGCTCAATGACTGCTATTCTTTCTGAGCCATTGGTACAAAGGATACTCAGTACAATTTCCTCTTTCCTTGGAAAAGGTACTTCTAATCCACTCTCCGGTTCGTCAGGTTCATTTTCAGCTTCCTCCATAAGTACAATAGTGTCAACATACGGGCCGATTATCTTCAAAGAGTTACTTATACAGGCAATCGAAGACTTCCTGATTGTTGCCATAGTTGCTATGCTTGTTGGATATCTAATTAATAGATATGCTAAGAGAGAGAAGAAGGCTCCTGCAAAGACCATGAATACTGAGCAGGTTAAGGAAACGAAGGAAACTGCTAAAATGGCAGCAATAGTCATTCTGACACTACTTGTCATAATTTCATTTTCTGTACCCATTATGCATTCAGGTAATCAAAGTAATAATAGAGGTGATGTGGCGCAAACTACATTAGAACAGTCATTTGCGACAGGTTTTATTACAAATGTCCTCCATACCGATTCTAGCTTGAATTCGCGTGGTAACAGTTCGTATTCCTTCGCCGGTGGTTTTATTGGTAAAACTGGGTCACAGTATGGCGTGTATGGGAGTATGCAAGCTAACAGCAGCTCAGGAAGCGAACTTATGGCTGCAAATTCAACAATTCTGTCCGCATATTTTGTCACATACAACGTTTCTAATCTGTTGTCTCAATTAGGTATTGATAACCTGTATCATGCTACTGACTTCAATTCAAATGAGTTAACCCAGGTTTTCAACCTGCTCCCGGAAGGAATGATTCTGTTTATCACTGATGGTTATTCAAATTCTCAGCAGTCTTCCACCTATTCATCAGCTAAAAATTTTGTGTCATCGGTAGGAGGCAGTTCACTAAATTCAGTCCTGGCATTGAATCTCAGCCTGAGCAGTCTTAATATACCGGATGTTGGGATTTATTTATTCTCATTCACTCCTGATTACAGGAATATTGAGAACAAACTGGTAGAAAATAATGGTGCATTCTATGGAAATACTCAGTCTAGCTTGATCCTTAAGAGTTCTATTCAGGACGGAAATCTAAGTTCAGTAACAGCAGATGGTCCTATTGATTCATTTGTGATGATGGGTGGAAGTATCCATTCAAGCGAAATAACTTCAGATCTGTCCAGCTTTTCAGGACTGTCTACACTTTTTAATTCTAAATCCGATTTTACATTCTCTCTTTCTATTTTTGAACAGAATCACGTATATACGTCCTCAGGAAACAAACATACGTTTACCCTGGCCAAACTGATAAACTATGATCACAGTCTTAACTTCTCAGGAACTCCTGAGTCTTTAATTGTAACAGGATTCCCGGTGGAAATGAATAATATAAACAAGTATGAATTCTACAGTTACACTAACAACAAATCACTTGCCAGTGAAGTAGACTTCGGCAACTATGCCAAAGTGGTAAATACAAAGGGCATGATTAATCCGGATGAAGTGAATTATGTTACAAATGCAAATTTCCCGGCTAAACTGGAGGTTTCAGATAGAATATCCAACATAACTGCAAACGAACATGCTGTTTCCATAGGAGTTACGAACAGGGACACAGATACACTCACGAACCTGTCTATAAATGAAACTGGATTTGTTAGAGAGTACGGAAATTCCATTCATATAATTTCCGGATCGACTGAAAGTTCAACTTATGCAAAACTATCTCCAGGAAATACGCTGTATCTTAATTTTACAGTAATAACCAGGAATCCAGGATTCTATACACTTGGAAATCCAATCGTGAGCTATGAAAACAATAACACTAAGGAGAATACAACTGGGCCATTGGTCGGTTTTTCTGTAGCTGATCCACCCGTTCAGGACGCGGTTAACAACTTACTTTATTTCTATGTTGACATGGATGCTGGCTCGCTCGTGCCACAGCTGAAGATATTATTAACACCCCTTGTTGGCTATTTCTATCTTTTCGACCTGATAGTTGTCCTCGTCGTGATTGCGGACCTGTATTTAGAAATCAGGGCATTCAGGAGATGGAGAGCGAAGAAAAAGAATATGCCCACAGGCGGTGGAAATTAATTATTTTCCACGTATAATTTTTCTTTTATGAAGTTGTAGGCTTTAGTGATTATGTTTTTCTGATTATCGAACTTCAGAAACTTTAAAGTTTCCTCGTAGTTTAGCCAAACATAGGCTTCGTGCTCCTCTGATGTTTTTACCTTTATGTTCTTATCAACTTCCCCGAGAAACAGGGTTAGATCCTTATGGATGTTGTTCTTGTCATAATAAAAATAGTAATCTGTCTTCTCTTCAAACCCGGGTATTATCTTGCACTCTATTCCTGTCTCCTCGAGCGTCTCCCTGAGTGCTGCATCTGTCTTATTTTCTCCCTTTTCTATATGTCCCTTTGGAAAATCCAAATTACCATCCTTTTTCATCAGGAATAGAAACTGAATTTCGTTCATTCTTCTGAAAATAACTATTCCGGAACTACTTTCGTGAACCATTGTTAAGTATTACATGTTATTATAAAATGTTGATTTATATCAATTGCAGAAAATCAATGTCTGGACTATATAGATTCACAATTAATTTATGTATTCAGGGCATTATGGGTCTGTATGGATCAGAGGCAAAGGGATTTCTTCACACTTGACGATTTCGACTTTAGCGGAAAGACTGTTCTTTTAAGGCTGGATCTGAACTCGCCAATACATCCAGTGACAAATGAGATTATGAGTGATACGAGATTCAGATCTCATCTTCCAACAATCGAGCGTTTGAAAGGTTCAAAACTGGTTATTCTTGCTCACCAGAGCAGACCTGGAAAGACCGATTTTACTTCACTGTTGAATCATGCAAGGAAACTTGAAAGGTTGCTCGGTCGCAGAGTCAGGTATATTGATTCACTCTACGGTTCAAGTGCCATATCGGCAATTAAGCAGATGTCAAATGGAGAAATTCTGATGCTGGAGAATACCAGATTTTTCTCAGAGGATGTTGTTCTTGAGCCAGAGGATAAGGAAACAGTTGAAAATTCAAATTTTATCAGGAATCTATCAGAAGTGTGCGATTATTTCGTGAATGATGCTTTCCCGGCTATCCACAGGTCCCAGACATCCCTCACAGGTTTCTCAAGGAAGATGCCCAACATTGCAGGCCTCCTGATACAGAGAGAAACAGATGCCCTTAATGCGTTTCTCAAGGGAGACACGAGTAAAAATCTCGCCATACTTGCAGGCGCTAAAATTGAAGATTCTATCACTGTTGCAGAATCGTTCCTGCATAAGGGAACCGTTAATCATATAATCGTAGGTGGAGTTGTTGCAAATGCTTTCCTCTGGGCCTCTGGATATAAAATTGGCAAAAAGAATGAGGATTTCATTATAAAGAACAATAAGAAGTATGAAGCATATCTGAAGATATGCAGAGAACTACTTGAAAAATACCGTGAAAGGATCCTTATTCCAGATGATTTTGTCCTGAATCCTTCAAACAAGAGAGTTGAGAAAGGGGAGGAAATACCCGATGATCAGATACTTGCTGACATAAGCCTTAACAGTATAGCAATGTTCTCTGAGGAGATAAGAAAAGCAGAAAGTATATTCATAAATGGCCCAATGGGAATGTATGAAATTGAACAGTACAGCTTCGGAACGTTCGAGATCCTGAGAGAGGTGGCTGCATCGACCGCAATGAAAATAGCTGGAGGCGGTCATACAATTTCTGCAATTGAAGCCCTGAATATTCAGAACAGGATAGATCACATCTCAACGGGTGGTGGGGCACTCATAAGCTATTTATCCGGTGAGCCAATGCCTGTACTTGAGTCATTGAGGGAAAGCAGGGAATATTTTGAGAAGGTGGAATAAATGGAAAATAACGAGAACAGAATTGATGTAAGGGAAGAACTGGAATTTCTGGAATCTTTTATAAATTCTTCAGAAAAGCAGATAAATCTACTCACGCAGGGAATAGAAGACTATGGAAAAGCACTCAGCGTATTACAGTCAAAGGAAGTATCAGAATCAACAGAAAACCTGATATCACTGGGAGGAGGTGTTTTTGCCAAGGGGAGAATAGAAAGAGAGAAGGAAGTAATGGTAGCCATAGGCTCTGACATCTTCATAGAAGAAAAGCCAGAAATAACAATAGAACGTCTCAAGGGACAGATAGAGGAAGTCAGGAAATCACTCCAGAGCATGAACGACCAGCGAGCTGAAGCACTCAGAAGATATCAGGCTATAGTTCAATCAATCAATTCAGGCCAGAAAGAAGATGTCTCTTAGAGAGAAACTCGGAAATCTTTTCAGAGGGAGCAAGGACGAGATAGAGCTATCCAGATTCAGGGATGAGTATTTTGAAATACTGCTTGAATCAGATGTTTCCCTTGAAACGGTTGAATATATACTGGATATATTTGAAAAGAAACATTTAAAACAGAAAAGACTCAACAGAATAGAGGCTATTGAGAGTCTCAAAGAAATACTGCTTGAAATTCTTCAAAAAGCTAAGCCGGAAATAAATCTCATTGATATGAACAAGAAGCCTTTAATTGTAATGTTTCTTGGTATTAATGGAACCGGAAAGACCACCACAATCGCCAGACTTTCATACATGCTTAAGAATAAGGGAAAAACTGTGGTTGTTGCTGCCTCGGATACTTTCAGGGCAGGGGCCATAGAACAGATAAGATATCACGGTGAAGAGCTTGGAATACGTGTAATATCCCAAACAATGGGAAGTGACCCTTCTGCAATAGCATTCGATGCCATTGAGCATGCGAGAGCGAGAAACCTGGATTTTGTTTTGATTGATACTGCAGGGAGGATGCAGACAAACAGGAATCTGATGGATGAGATGAGAAAGATAAAGCGTGTTGCAAAGCCTGACCTGACATTCCTTACGGTGGATGCAATGGCTGCAAGTGATGCCATAGAGCAGGCTACCACGTTTCTGAAAGACATAAAGTTTGATGGCATAGTTGTAAACAAGCTTGATACCGATGCAAGAGGCGGTGCCATATTTTCCATAGCACACATGTTTAAGGAACCGATCTATTTTCTAGGTATAGGTCAAAAGATGGAAGACCTCATTCCATATGATCCCCAGTTTATTATTAAAAAAATATTTGGTTGAGAATTCCAAAGTACTATAAACTTCAATCATAGAATGAATATGCTAACACTGTGAAATGTTGTTGTATATTTGAATTCAAAGACTCATTTTATGTTTGATATTAGCCTGGAAATTTCATCTGTATCCATTTCGGTTGTTATGAGTGGTATATTTTCAACTTCTGAAAGTTTGATTGCCAGTTCATCAACACGATCTGCCTTTACGTAGACAACTGCAGCAGGCTTCAGTGGGTGTACCCTGATGGCGATCATGGGACTTCTTCCCATCTTTACATCAGTAAAGAAGATGACTCTCTGACTGGACCATCCATAGAGTAGACTATACTCACTGTAAGAAAATGAAAGTATTGCCTTCACCCCGTTGACTATTGTGTACCCCCTTACATACCTGTCAGTTGGAGCTCCTGACACTGATACACCCTTTATCTTATTTATGATTGTTTTAAGATTTATATCCCGATCATAATCCCTTATGTCGATGAGGGCTTCGTATGGCACGCCAGACCGGTATCGTCTCAGTATTGTGCCTCCATGTTTTGTCTCTATTCTTATCATTGCAGAAACAAATTTTCTTATTGTATTAACACCAGGCGACTGCCTCCTGCCAGTTTCATAATCACTTATCATCGAAAGGCTGACATTCATTTCCCTTGCAAGTTCGCTTTTGGTTATGGAAAATTCCTCCCTCCATTTCTTGAGAGTTTCATTTGGAGTCTCAGACAGAACTATTTCCCCAGCTATCTTTTCTTCTACGTTCACAACCGCTGATGATTTTATTTTATTTATATTTGTCGAATTGATATTCGACAATAGTCTAAACCTTTTGTCCGTGAAGCAATGATTTCATCAGGAGGCTTATATGACCAGCTTCCTGCATTCTTCTCACTGAATACTGAATCCATTTCTGTCCGAATGGAATGTAGGAGAAAGCCATCTTGCCTCTTTTCTGAAGATCAATAAGGTACTGATTCCTGATTCCATTAAGCATTCCGTACCAGACCTCTTTCTTATGTTCCTCGCTTAATTTTACTGCTTTCTCTATCATAAGCTCGTCGTGACTTGCAACCATAAACATTTTTGTGTTTTCAAACATATAGACTAAAATTTCCTCATAATTCTTATTGATCTCATCTTTCGTCTTGAATGCCACCTTTTCGTCCTCAGTATAAGCTCCCTTTACCAGCCTGAATATTCCGCCCTCACTGGAAAGTGCCTCCACATCCTTTTTTGTCCTCCTGAGGTATGATTGGACACATAGACCAACGTTACCTGTCGAAATCTGGCTTCTATAGAGCTCTATGGTTTTATCTACAAGTTCAGATTCTTCCATGTCTATCCACGTGAAAATATTTTTTTCCTTAGCCTTGCTGACTATTCTCTCAAGGTTTTTCTTTGCAAGGTCAGGACTCACTGATAGACCAATTTGAGTTGGCTTTATGGATATCTGGAACTTTTCATCTCCAGCATCGATCTTGTCAAGAATCCTGATATAAATACCAGTTGCTTCCTCTATATCGTTTGAATCTGTGAGTGCCTCTCCCAGATAATTGAATATGGCCCCAATTCCAATTTTCCTGAATCTCTCCCCTCTAGTTATGGCGTCATCGACAGATGGCCCAGCAATCCATTTTCCAGCCAATAATTTTTCCATGAACCCGTTAAACATTAAGATCATGAACAAAATGACAAAGATGTTATTATCCCTTTTCTATCCTTTAAAACCGTTATCCACTATTCATGTTAACCACCTGGCTCTTCATTAGTTTTAGTTCTTAGTGCTGTCATAACTAAGGAGTAACATGATAGTGAAAATTCCACTCAAACGATGAGGTTTAGTGTCAATGTAACAATCTTTAAACCTATCTCTCTATGCTGCTCTATGTACAGAAAGATTTATTCAACTCTTGTTTTATTATCAGCACTCAGCCTTTTAATTGGTTCACTCTCACTCAGGTTGGGTAATCTTGTGCCAGAAAGCCTGACTGGCCTTACCATATTTGCCATAATTATACTGATTTCATATGGTATCCTGCTGCTGTATTTTGATGGCAGCAGATTCCAGTTTATTGGCGTTATTCTTGCTATTATTTCCTTCCTCATTTCTTCAAACACTGCTCATTTTAATGGATTGACAGATTTTTACTCCTCCAAATATTTAGGAATTGCTGACATAACGATGATTACCGGTTTCTATGTATTTCCTGCAGCCTACATAATATTCTGGATAAAAAGTAATTTTAACAGGGTGACAATACACAGATAATGGTAACCGGTATAATTACAGCGGCCGGTCTTGGCACGAGATCCGGACTCGACGGGAAATTCAGAAAAGAACTGTTGCCAATTTATGATAGAATCGATGATAGACTTGTTCTCAGGCCAGTAATTGATGTTGTTTATCGAAGACTCAGGAAGTATGGTTGTAATAAGATAATACTTGTACTTGATCCGGCAGACCAGATGAGCAAGCTGTATGTGGAGTCAAATTTTGAAGACTTTGAGATAGTTTTTCAGAAGGAAAGGAAGGGTTTCGGAAATGCAGTTTTTATTGCTGCGCAGGCTGCAGGGAATTCGGATTTTGTTCTTAATGCGGGTGATGGGGTGGTTGCAAACTCATCCTATTACGAAACAATCTGCAATTCTGGATGTACTAACCTGAACATTTTCCGGGTAGATCACCCGGAGAAATATGGTAACGCTGTGCTGGATGAGAGCAGCAAAACTGTCAGGGAAGTGGTGGAAAAACCCCAGCATCCAAAGTCAAATTTTGCAATAGCAGCCCTGTATTTTTTCAAGAATGATTTTGTTCAATTTCTTGATCAGTCTACTGTGGAACTTACAGACTCAATAAACAATTACATAAAGGCAGGCAACAGAGTTTCATATAATATCATGGACAGAAACGACTGGATCAGCATAGGCAGAAAGGATGAATATTATAAGGTACTTGAAAGGTCATTTATAAAAAATAATATAGAAAAGAGTAAGTAATATAAAGGAATTATTGAATAATTTCTAACTTGAACTACTCGAAGATATAAGGATTGTTGTTGTAGAAAATTATTATGTGGACTTCCCCAGAGCCCGATATTGAAGTATACCCGACACAATATAATCCATGGGGTTCGTTACTTAAAGGTTTTCTAAGTGTACTGATCTGGTTATTATCGTTTATGCAGGTCAAGGTCGTATAATTATCATATTTCGTATTCATTGGACCAACGAATAAACATATTGATGCGTTATCTGAATATCCACAAATATACAAGAATGAGGCGTTCTGAGGGATTTCGAAGCTACGTACGTCAGTTCCGTTTGAATGTTCCCTTATATTAATTTCAGTTCGCAAAAGATATACAGTTCCTGAACCAGTTTTAAACTTTGTATGCGAATCGGCATTAGGTCGCGGAAAAACAGCCATATAATAGCCGAAGGAAGCAATAGCCATTAGAGCGACCAATATTACTAAAATTCTCAATTTTCTATCACTTATTTTCATTACCTCAACCTCGGTTTTATCCAGTTTATTAAAAATATGAGTGATAATAAGATTAGAATAATCAAAGAGAATATTACGATGAAGTAGTACTCCTGCCCATAGAATAATAATGGAATGTTTATGGATGCATATTTCCCATTTGCGATTGAGTTGTCAGTGGCAACGTTAATTGAAAATACATTAAGCACCCTTGAGATGTAATAGTATGAATTTTCAGGGTAAAACAGGAATATAAATTTATCAAAAAATGAAAAATTCTTTGAAACAATGAGAAATCCATTAATGTTGGTGGTCATCTCATTCTTTGGGTTCAGACTGCTTATATTCATATAAAGTGAATGAAAATAATCTGAAACAAAGCCGAGCGAGAGGTACATTAATATTGCCGCAAAAATGGAATAATACCTTTTAGAAAATATGCTGGAAATGAGCACACCCTCAAGCGAACTTAAGATGAATACCAGTAGATAAAGTGCCATCACAGAAAACATCGGACCCAGATACCTCAATTGAAAGGTAGTATACTTTGTGAAAAGAAATATTGAAAATATTATATCTAAAACAATAATGACAAAGAACGAGAAAGTCATTAGCCATGCTATTTTTGAAATCAATACTGTGTTAATTGGAATTTTATTTACCCGTAGCATCTCTAATCTCCCAAGTTCCGAATCCTCAGAAACGACAAGAGATGAAACGATAAACCAAATAAAGATTATCCCACCTGAAGATACATTGGCATAGAAATTTAAATAGAAATAGGATAATGGAATAGGAGAGTTAATACCTGCAAACATCAAATTATATGAAGGCTGCGTGAAAAAAATACTAAAAGCTATGACAATTAAAATAAGTATGACCCATGTATAGCCTCTATAAAACTGACGGAAATTCCTTCTGTATTCGGAAATAAATGCATAATAATGTTTACCCATAGAGCTCCCTCATGTAAATACTTTCAAGAGATTCCCTTGAAAAGCCAACTATCTTGCAATCATCACCAAGAATCTTCATGATTAATTTACAAATTTCTAACCCCTCATCGACCTGAATTATAAAATTTAACCCAGTCTCACCAACTATTTTTATATTCGAATCTGTTAGTTTCTTTCTTATTAAATCAGAATTTCCTGTAAAGTCTATTCTGTATAGATTTAGATGCTTGAGGATTAATTTTTGGAATATGGTTCCATCTTTCATGAACAATATTTTATCCGATACATTTTCAACTTTGTGTAAATCATGACTTGTTATAAGAATTAACTTCCCTTCTCTTTTTAGATCTTCGATGATTTTGGATAGTTCTTTTGAACTCTCCGCATCCAATCCATCAAAGGGTTCATCCATAAGGATTATTTCAGAACCAAGGATTAGGCTTCTTGCCAGATCTAGCTTTCTTTTCATTCCTTTTGAAAACGAAGATATTGGTTTTTTTCCAGTATTCAGATTTAATCTAGTCAGTATATACTTAATTTTATCAATATTATGTGGGTAAAAATAAGAAAGATTTTCCTCAGCACTCATGAAATCGAAATTAACAGAGATTTCAGGGCAGTAACCCACACTTCCACTGACAGTAACCTTACCATCATATTTCCTTATGGATCCCGATAATACCTTTAAAATAGTTGATTTTCCTGCACCATTGGGGCCAACTAAGGAAACACAGGTTCCACCTAACTCCTTTATGCCTAGATTATGAATTGCAATTGTTTTTTTAAAAACTCCATACTTCTTGGTTATATTGTCGCATTCCAATGATATAATACTGCTATTTGGAGTCGTCAGGAAATCAACCCCCATAGAGTTCTATTGAAAATATATATTGAATAACTAAAGACAATAACTTTACCATTGGACCCTTGAGAAATGAATAATTTGGTGAAATTAATCGTTTCGTTTGTTGGAAAATTTAAATGTAAAGTCATTTCCTCTAATTTATAATTATTATAGGTTCCGTTATTTTCTTCTGATACTTTAGCAAAGAAAGTATAATTTAATGAGTCTAAGTTGAGGTTTTTAGGAGTATTATTCATTATGCTTAAACGTGATGAAATTCTTCCAATGTCAACAGAGTTGAGAGTTTCGTTTAATTTCATATAGATTCCATTAACTTTTATTAGTTCTGTTGAATATTCAACTCTACTTTCTCCTTTAAACATACATGGAATTCCATATACATTGTAGGTACAAAGAATTAAATTAGGATAGCATAGTTTATAATACCCTACTGGCGCCATGCCTAGACTAAAATTTTCAAGTGGCTGAGTATGTGGATAAGTAACATTCCATTCAGTGGTTGTGTCTGGATGATTGTATGAAATGTTGAATGGTACCTTTGATTTCAGGTTGAAACATGTAGTGGTATTAAAGTCACCTGGAATCCCAGATCTATAACATTGTGAGTTTTTGGATGGTCCCAAATATTTCAGAGTTAAGTAAGCATTATTATTCTTACAACATCCAGGTCCTCTTGAGAAATATTTTAAACCTCCGCCAGTAGATATGATAGTGAATGTTAGGTTGCGTCCCTGAGTTACAGTGGATTTAACTGGAGTAATAAGAATTACAATATCCGTTTTTTTATGGGCTCCTATGTAATAAAATATACCCAATGCTATTAATAGGAATACGATGATTGCAATGAATATTGCTCTTTTTTTATTCATAATACATCCCTGAACTCATATTATTATTTTTATATTATATTTTCTTGTTCTAATTTTCTATGTCAAAATTAAACCCACCTCCGGTGCACACTGTCATTTGTGAGGTTGGAGATGATTGTATGTATCCACATGCACCAGATGTGGTGCACGAAATTGATCTAAACTCCCCATATGACTTCAAATATATATGTTGATAGATACTGCTATCTGGGACATTGATCATGGTCAATAGATATGTGGTAGATGAGTAGGGCGTTGAATGTAGTCCCTGATTATCTGAGTATTGCCACTCTACTTCATTGTGCTCCAAAATTAATGGCTCTATACAAAATTCATATTGGGAGAAAGAACTAGCATATGAGTATGTCCCCGTAATCCCAATACCTTCATCTGTTGCACCTGCTTTAATTCCATAGGTAACTGTTACTTCTGTAGTTTCTCCCCACAAGATTTGATTATTAGGTGATGCATATTGAGAAATCGAGTTGGGATTAAATTCCCAGGATGATGGTGGATTATTTGGACTCTTGGGTTCATTGGAGTAGGCAGCATATTCCATACAAACGTGTCCTGTCCATTGAGGACAAATTGCATTTGTATTTAATCCCCCTGCTAATTCACAAGATCTGGTAATGCTGGCAGAATACTGATTTTCAACAATATAGGCTATAAACTGATTAGAACAATAGGTAACCAAAAAACCTGTTATGTACGTTTGCAAGCAATTGCCATCATTATTTATTCTTGTCTCCCTGCTACACAAATATTTGACTGAGGCTCCGCAATCTGAATTTGCAGTGGTGAATAAATCCATATTTTCCTTCGACCCATCTTTATTACTTTGATTATAGAGAGAAAGTCCAAATCCTATTGTTACCATTGAAAATAAGATCAAAAAGGTTACAAGAAGAATCCTAATTTTCTTCATGAGTATTATATAAGTTTAACATATATATATATATATATATATATTTCTAATATCAATTACACACCATTTTAATGTGTATATACTCAAACTTAAAAAAGTGTTAATTATAAAAATTTCTAATATAGGCCCTTTAACCCATATTTTTATTTCAGTATCTTTCTGTAAGCCAGGCTACCCAGGTATGCTACAATCACAATTATTATGCCTGCTATTAAGCCGTATGTATAATAGAAGAAGCTGGGAATCTTACTGAACGATACACTTTGCGTGATGAATGATGCATACATGGTCACATTACCGGACTGCCCTGTATATCCACTTGGTGCAATGGTTGTGTATCCATATGTACCGGCCATCAAAAGGAATTCGACTTCATTTGAAGTTGTTGTGACAGATTTTGAATTAAGAGTTATTCCCCAGGTTGCATTACTTGGTAATCCTGATTCCTGGAATTCTATCCAGTTATAGGTATTATTTTGGAACTGGTATGTGTAATTTATGTAGGAATTTGTGCTTGTGCTTAACCCTCCGTACAGTACAATTGTATCGTTTGCTTCAAGAACAGACATGCTCTGGCCATATGCCGGTGCTGGAGCATTTATATTCATATTCTCCCATGTCATTGAAACAGGTGAAAACATCCAGCTGCTATTTGTTGCAACGCCGTTGGAATTTACACCACCGTAAAGTAGAAGGAAGTTGTTAAAGGAGAAATATTTAAGATGTGAAAATGCAAGTTTCCCTGGATTGTTGTTTAGATTGAGGTTTTTCCAGTGCATTGTTGTCACATTAAGCAACCATGTTGAATCAGAATAAGTACCATTGAACCCACCGTATAGGAGTATGTTACCATCTGGAAGAGATTCCATTGTTGATCCTTCCATTGCTGGAATCTGCCCTGTTGTTGTAACTTTTTTCCATGAATTGTCCTTGAATATCCATGTACTGTTTGATAACCCGGAACTTGTGTTTCCTCCAAATAAGACGATTGAACTTATGCTATTAGAATAGGCCGATGATGCAAAAGCCCTAGCTGAAGGTGCAACTACAAGACCCTTCAGCGGTGTCCAGGCAAATCCAGTAAATATCCATGTCTGGTTTGTTAGAACCATTTTCCCGCTTGATGTGATATTTTCCCCACCGAACAGCACTATGTCATCGCCTCTTGGATAGAAGTTCATTGTTGAACCTTCCAGTCCTGGTATGCTGCTTGAAGTTGTTAATTCAGTCCACGTTTGAGAGTTATATATCCAGGTTTCGTTAACTGTTTTCTTAACCAACATAAATGATGTTGATTTTCCACTGACGATAGTCTCATTAACTACAGTGATCCCACCAAACATTATTGCCTCCTTGTTTGGAGTAAAACAGGCCATCGTGGAGTTGCTAACAGGCAGAGGTGCAGTAGAAGAGGTGTCGTTCATCCACTGATATTTGTATACTGTACTGTTTTGTACCACGCTTGGAGTAACTATGACAGCCTTTTGGCTGCTTGCTGAAGGAGCGCCAGAAAAGGTGAATGCAAAGACCATAACTGTAAGTAGTGAAATAGCTATAACTGCAAATTTCATAATTCCATCACTCTTTCTACTAGAAGTCATTGAAAAAGTAATATTGAAATCATTAATAAAGATTGCATATGATGAATGGCATAGAACTTTAGGGCAGTTTTATCCACTTCTTTTACGTGATAGTATGAAAACAACTTAATCGAAGTTATTATGAGATGAACAAATTTAGTTTCCCTTGCTCTTTTCCCATACTGTTTTTGGTTCGATTACACTTCTGAGGCTTTCTGCTTTTTCCTTGAACTTCTCTACATCCTTCAGTATTGTGTCTATATCCTCAGGAAGGCTTCTGCCAGGTTTATATCCAAGCTCTTTCAGTTTTTTATGTTCAGGATTGTAATAGTGATCCTCCTTTTCGACCCTTGGATTGGGATAATGCTTTATTTCAACATCCCTGTCAAATAATGCCTTTGCTCTCCTGCTCACAAGTTCAGTCAGTTCGTTGATGGAATAGTGCTCGTCAAACTGGTTGTATACCCTGTACTCACCATCTGCAGGCTCCTTCTCAATGCCCAGTGTAAGGCATGAAATGCTGTCATCAAGTGAAAGAAATCCCCTTCTCTGGTTCCCTTTTCCGTATGCTGTCAGAGGATAACCCAGTACGGCCTGTGTGCAGAACCTGTTCAGTGCTGTACCCCATACCTCATCAATATCAAATCTTGTATGGAGATCGTACTTTTTGATCTCACTTGTCTGCGTTCCGTATACCACACCCTGCATCACATCTGTTATCTTCAGCTTCCACACCCTGTTTGCAAACATCAGGTTGTTTGTATCATGCACCTTGCTCCAGTGGTACCAGGAGCCTGCAAACTTTGGGAAAGGCAGATAATCTTCCCTGCCGTTGTATTTTACATTGAAGAATCCCTCAGGAATATCAATATTCGGTGTACCGTATTCACCCATGGTTCCAAGCTTTAGCAGATGGGCTTTGGGTACAATATCCTTCATCGCATAAACCAGGTTTAGTGTGCCACCCATGTTCTGCATCAACGTCTCCCTTGCCTGTGACAGTCCGATCATGGAGTAGGGTGCAGATCTCTGCTCTGCTAGATGCACGAAAGCATCTGGTTTTGTTTCGCTGACAACCCTGTAAAGAAAATCAGGATCGTTCACATCTCCCTTATAGAATTTTATTTTTCCAAGCCCCTTTTCTTCTGCTGTTTTGATCCTATCTTCCATTGATGATATTGGCGTGACTGAATCAGAATGTACCTCTGAAACTCTCCTTCTTGTGTAAAGTGAATCAACGCCTATGACCTCATGTCCCCTGCTCATGAGCCTCATGGCCAGTGGCCATCCTATGTAACCGTCAATTCCAAGTATTGCGACTTTCATTATTTTAGGGAAAGTTAATCCTCGTTATAATATATTCCAATTGATTAGTGATCGGGATAAAGTTATTAATCGTCAAAAATGTATATTTATGAAAAAGTATTATATTTAAATACAATCGGTGAACATGTCCCTGGGAGTATCTTTCGTTGATGTATTTTTTCCCCTTTTTATTGTAATAGATCCCTTTGGGACCATGGCCCTTTTCCTTACCATGACATCAGATTATTCTGAGCAGGAAAAAAGGACTGCTGCCAAGGATGCTTTCATCTATGGAAGCCTGATACTTGTATTTTTTACTGTGGCCGGTTATTATGTACTATCTTTAATGGGAATATCAATCAACGCCATAGAGATTGCAGGAGGGATCATTCTACTGATAATGGGAATTGAAATGGTAAGAGAAGGAGATCGCCCGAAATCAACGGGCAAGACCTTCAAGAACCCGGACCTTGGAATTGTTCCATTTGCAACACCATTACTGGCTGGCCCTGGTGCAATTTCCCTTGTTATAATACTGGCAAGAAAAAGTTATGTTTCCATGGGCTATACCATTATTTCTGTCGTTATCATATTCGTGGTTGTTCTCGTCCTATTTTCCTTTGCTACACCAATATCAAAAGCACTTGGCGATAAGTCCATGAAAGCAATTACCAGGATTTTCGGTCTTTTTGTTGCTGCTTTTGCGATACAGTTCATGATTACCGCAGTAACAGCACTTTTAGGATGAAAAGAAGAGAGTATATTTTTCAGTCTATTGTGAATTCCTTTCCATTGTATGGCAATATCACGTTGTAATTCCCGAGATCATCCACAATGGCCTCTCTCTGATCACCATGACATAGAATCACGTTCTCTGGCTGGCATCCCTTTATGAATGAGACCAGTTCATCGTGACCGGCGTGAGCGGACATATCGAAAAATTCCACTGCCATATCAGGCTTTACTTCTACTCCCGATAGATTCAGTGTTCCTTTTTCCATAAGGTTCCTGCCGTTTGTTCCCTCTACCTGGTATCCCGTCATGAAAATGGCACTTTTGTCATCATGCACATACTTTTCTATGTATGAGAGTGCTGGTCCACCATCCAGCATTCCTGATGTGGAAATGATTACATCTGCAGAATCTATGTTCTCCCTCATCCTCTTGCCTCTTATCGCCTTTACGCTGGACAGAGATTTTCTGAATTCCCTGTCAGATCTAAGGTATCCGGGAGTATTCAGATAAATGCTTGTTATCAGGTTGCCCATTCCATCTGTTGCAATCTTGTAAGGCAGGTCAGAGAGAGACATTATAAGTTCCTGCATTCTTCCCATTGCAAATGAAGGAAGTATTACTTTTCCACCATGTTCTACAATTTCAGATACTCTTTCTCTCAATCTTTTTCTAACTTCCTCTCTGTCTTCGTGATTCTTACCGGCGTATGTACTCTCAATTACGAGATTCCTTATCTTCCTCGGTTTTGCCCCTGTTAAGAGTTTTGAATCTCCTGTATACAGGTCACCGGTAACCATTACTTCATCAGAATTCTCAAATTTCCACATTGTTGAACCGGGTATATGTCCTGCGGAATATGGTGTGACATTCACTTCATCAAGAACTATCTTCTCGTTGTATTTTGTCTGATTCATGAATGTGTACATCTTTTCTACATCCTCACGATTGAATCTTTCCACGTAACCTTCTATGGCAGTTATCTTGATCGAATCGTTAAGCATTGGCCTCGCTGTGTTTGATGTCATTTCTGTTGCAAAAATATCCACACCATCATTCTGGTAATACATAGGTAATGCACCTATATGATCCAGATGTGAGTGCGTAACAAAAAGTCCATCAATCTTTTCTGGTGGCAATGGAAATAGTGGTGGTTTTTCTGGAATTACTCCATAATCCACCTGAAAAACCTTATCGTCCATATTGATTATTATTCCTAGCCTACCTACTTCTTCTGCTCCTCCTAAAAATTTCATTTTTAACAAATTTATAACCTCGCGTTTTCAAGTCTATTCTTGCATTCACATGTTCTTTCTTCCGAATGTATTTTCAGAAAATCTGCAATAATTTTCTGTGTTTTTTCCTCATTTTCTTTAAGGATCTTAATAACTTCTGATGCTTCTACAGGTTTATCAGACCATACATCATAATCTGTAACATTAGCAATTAGAGAATAACACATGCCGAGTTCATCGGCAAGATTAATCTCAGGAACAAGAGTCATTCCTATTATGTCTCCAAATTGTCTGAACATTTTTGATTCAGCTCTGGTAGAGAATCTTGGACCCTCTATTACCACATATGTTCCAGAATCGTGAGTATCTCCATGTTTATGGGATACTGAACTCAATTCTTTATTGATTCTCGGGCAAAATGGATCTGCCGACGATATATGAATAACCTCAGGGCCATCATAGAAAGTCAACTTTCTATTTTTTGTAAAATCTATGTATTGATCCGGAATGACAACGTCACCTGGCTTTAGTTCCTCCTTGAGGGAACCTACTGCATTTATCCCGAGTATTTCATCACAACCGATACTGTGAAGGGCCCATATATTGGCCCTGTAATTCACCATATGAGGTGGTATATTGTGTTTCTTTCCATGTCTTGGTAGGAAAGCAACTTTCTTCCCATTGAAATCTCCTATTTCTATTTCCGAAGATGGTATTCCAAATGGAGTGTCAATCATTTTGCTTTCTTCAATTGTTATAAGATTGTAGAGGCCACTGCCTCCGATTATTCCTATCAATGTAAATCACTTCCTGTAAGTAATATGACAATGGTATTTAATTTATTTTTAAATATTTCCAATAAAAACTGTACTCAAAATATGCAATTATTCATAGATGCGCAATAAGAATGGCACATGATTTAGAGGAGAAACCTCAGGTAACAACAATTATAATATATCATGTAACCTGAATTTGCATAAGATCGATAAAACTATAACTGCTATAGAATTATTATATGGAATGGAATCCTCAAAAAAATTGAAAATAGCTGAAATAAAAGGAGAGGTAATGGACATAGAGATAAAGGCGAAAATCCTTTCAATGTCTAAGAGAGAGATACAGAACGATAAGGGACCTCTGACATACCATTATGGTCTTGTTGGAGATGAAACCGGCGTTATGCCCTTCACTGCATGGTCTATTCCAGGCACAGTAAGAGATAATGATGTATATCTGATATCAAGATGTTACACAAAAAGTTATAAGGATAAACTGAGGCTCTATTTTGATGCCAGAACGGAATTCAAATTACTTACTGAGGTACTAGAAGTAAAGAGAACTTACAAATATTATGAGATTAAGGATTTAGATTTGAAAGACAAATTCATAACCGTTGAGGGGCTTCTAACTTCTGAAAATAAGAGGGAATATGAAAAAGAAGGAGAAAAAAGGGAAGTGTTCCAATACATACTTAAGGATCAGACCGGAACTGTGCCAATATCATCCTTCGGTAAGAAACTGGAACAGGGAAAATATGCAAGGATTGAGGGCGTAAGATTGGATGAATTCAATGGTTATTACAGGTTGAACATGTCTGATAAAGCTAAGGTAGAATATCTGAATGTTGAACTCAGGGACAATGAGATAATCCAGGATATATCTTCACTAAAGGGTGCAGTGGGAGGAATTACAGTATCCGGATTTGTGATAAATATGGGAGAAAAAAGTGGGCTTGTGGTCAGATGCAGCGAATGTAACCAGAGGGTTGATGATGTTAGGTGTGCGGATCATCCGGATGCAAAACTCGTCTATGATCTGTTTGCCTATTTTACCATAGATGATGGGACAGATTACCTGCAGGTTAATGCAGGATATGAAGCCCTGAAGAACATAGTAAAAATTACAAGAGAATACCTGGATAACCCTCAGAGACCTCCACTGAAGAAAGAGGTAAAGGAAAAAATTGAGTCTGCCCTGGTGCATAATGCACTGAAGATAAAGGGGAACCTGCGTATAAATAATATGGGACTGTCCCTGAGATCAACGGAAGTGAGTTACATAGCTGATAAGGATATTTCTTACCTCAAAAATGAGATAAAAGGGGTGTTAAATTGATGGAGAGAAGGAGGGAACCGGCAAGATGGATATTTGCGAAGGAAATGCGAGATACCTCGATCACTTTCGTGGAGGGTGAAGACGATACCCGAAGGGAATATTTCATCACACCAGGTGGATCTTATGGTAGGAGAATACTCATTTGCGGAAAGATAACACAGAAGACTCAGGATAATGATATGACAAAATTCACTGTAGCTGATCACACAGGTGCGTTCTATATTACATTTTTCTCCAAGGATTTCAATCAGAATACAAAGATACAGGTAGATGCCGTGAACGAGAACGATCTTGTAGTTCTAATGGGCAGAACATCCTATTTCAGGTCCAATGAGGGCAAGATGTATATTAACATAAATCCGGAATACGTGAGAACTGTAAATGAAGTTGATGCTGAGTACTGGAAGATGAGGACAGCAAAGTCACTAAATAGCAGGCTTTCTGCAATAAAGGAGATCAGGAAATCCCCTGAAATGGATCAGGACCACCTACTGGAGCTTGGATTCACTGAAGATGAGGCAAAGGGTTCCCTGAAAGCATGTTCACTATACGAAAATTACAATACGGGACCACTGGAAGAAATAATTGCAGGTATGTCCTCATACCAGTTTTCTGATGCGGCTGTTAAATTGAAGGATAGCGTGCTCCAGATAATAAAGGAAAATAATCCATTTGGTGGAATCAGCTATGATGAAATTCTGCAGAGACTGGCGAAAGACGGTGTTGAAGCCAGACAACTGGATGAGACCCTGAATCTTTTGGGTACAGATGGAGAGATTTATGAGGCAGGAAAAAGGAAATTCCGGGCTATCTGATCTACCATTTCAATTTTAGATCCTTAGCCGCCTTGACTTCATCCGCCCTTCCAATTGACAGGTTAACCGGCATTTTATGAAGTTCCTCATCAGGTGTCAATACTGCTTCCTGAATTATGTTGCAGAACTCGTCCATGTCATCCTTGCTTGCATCTTCTGTTGGCTCAATCATCAGGGCTTCAGGAACTATGAGAGGGAAATATATGGTTGGAGCATGAACACCCCTGTTGATTATATATTTTGCAATGTCCAGTGCCCTCTTGTTCACCATCTTGGTTGACATTATAACTTCATGTTTCTTCAATCCCTCATGATGGTAGTTGAGTATGGGTTCCAGTCTCTTTGCCATATAGTTTGCATTTAGCACTGCCCTGTGAGTGTTTAACAGAAGACCATCTGATCCCTTGTATTTTATGTATGCCCATGCTCTCAGAAGATTTGTGAAGGATCCCTGAAAACCAGCTACTCTACCTATGCTATCCTTTTCCTCAGATTTAAGAACATAAAGGTTGCCTTCCTTTTCGATCCTTGGAAATGGTAGATATTTTTCCAGGAAAGACTTCACAGCAACGGGCCCAGCTCCAGGTCCACCTCCTCCATGGGGAGTTGCAAATGTCTTGTGAAGATTGAAATGTACCATGTCAAAACCCATTGCCCCAGGCGATGTCAATCCAAGTATGGCATTCAGGTTGGCACCATCATAATATAGCAATGAACCGTTCCTGTGTACCATATCTGCTATTTCCTTGATGTCTGTTTCGAAGATTCCAAGTGTATTTGGATTTGTTATCATGAATGCTGCTGTTTTTTCACTCAGTGCAGCTTCCAGTGCATCCATATTGATAACGCCAGTCTCAAGAGATGGTATCTCCACCACGGAAAACCCCGCCATGGCAGCAGAAGCTGGATTCGTGCCATGTGCAGAATCAGGTATAATTATTTCTGTTCTACCTGTCTCCCCAATATCTTCCATGTATTTTCTCACAATTAACATGGATGTGAACTCGCCATGAGCACCAGCTAAGGGTTGCAGGCTCACCGCATCCATGCCTGACATGATCTTTAGATATTCCCTTAGCTCATACATCACCTGTAGATTTCCCTGTGCATATTCGTAGTCTACGAGAGGATGTACCCTTGCAAATCTTGAGTCATTTGCAATTCTGTCTGCGAACTTTGGGTTGAATTTCATTGTGCATGAACCAAGTGGGTAGAATCCTGTATCTACAGCATAATTCATCTGTGATAGTCTCACATAATGCCTTACCACATCATTTTCAGCTATTTCAGGAAGTTTCAGGTCAACCTGCCTGATTGAATCATCTAATTCAGGCAATTCAACCCTTTCACAGGAAAAGCTATTTCCAGAGTTAATTTCCTTGATATATTTTTCATCGTATTCAGCCTGATGATACGTCATTGTAACACCTCCATCGCCCTTATTAATTGATCAATTTCAGTATCACTTCTCATTTCTGTTGCCGCGAAGAACACATCATCCTTCAGGTTCTCAGGCATAGTAAATAAGAACTGCTTTGCCTTCAAGCCTCCAAGAAATCCTGCCTTTTCAAGATCGCACATAAGCTTATCGGACTTATTACCTGCACCCACGATAAAATCTGTGAAAAATGGATTCTTCCATTTATGAACTCTGATATAACTGATATTTTCCATTTTTTTGAGGGTTTTACTTACATTTTCCATGGATCTGGAAGCAACCCACCTCAGTCCTTTCGTCCCAAGGATTGAAAGATATGCGGAAGAAGCTATGGCAAGCAGTGCCTGGTTGGTGCATATATTGCTCATGGCCTTATCTCTTCTTATGTGCTGTTCCCTGGTCTGAAGTGTCATCACAAATGCCCTCTTTCCATTTGTATCAACCGTTTCTCCTATGAGCCTTCCTGGTGATTTTCTAACGTATTTTTCCTTGAATGAGAAAATTCCAAGATAGGGTCCTCCATAGCTGAGTGGAATGCCGAGCTGCTGTCCTTCTCCAACAGCTATGTCAGCGTCATAATCTCCAGGGGACTTCACAATTGCCAGTGAAACCGGATCATAATATGCTATGTGGATTGCACCTTTCTTTATGTCTTTAATTTGAGCTACACCAGGATCTATTGTTCCATAGTTAGAAGGATTATAGGTTATGATTGACGAAGTATTCTCGTCAATTGATTGGTTTAATTTTTCAAGATCAATCGTTCCATCTTCATTTACTGGATATGGTTTGAGTGATATTTCAAGTCCAGTTATGTAAGTTCTTATTACCTGCCAGTGTGACATCCTTATATTTTCAGGTATAAGTACTGTGTTTTTACCGTTTATTCTATGGGCCATTCTAACAGCCTCACCGATTCCCGTAGGTCCATCATACATGGATGAGTTCGTTACATCCATCTTCGAGAGATCAGATATTATACTCTGATACTCAAAAAGTGAGTGAAGCATGCCCTGTGATATTTCCGCCTGATATGGAGTGTAGGATGTTATAAACTCATTTCTCATGATGATATTTGGAATTGACGACGGAATGAATCGCTCATAAGCCCCTAGTCCTAGGAATATTTTCATATCCAGAGCGTTCTTAGAACCTATATTTTCTGATTCAAACATCACATCCATCTCTGACCTGCCACTGCCAATGGATTTTATATCACTTCTGACGTCTTTAGGTATATCATTAAAAAGATCCTCAAAATCATTCATTCCCAAATAAGCCAGTAACTCGTTATCTGTGTCCATGGAATCAACCAGTGAAGTAATCCTCAACCATTATTAAAATATAGCCAGAAATTCTGGTAGGATTTTATTTTTCAAAGTTTAGTTCCAGCAGTTCTTCTTTGTTTGAATTGCCATTATACCTGAAAATTTCTTCTATTACAAGGTTCCAAAACTCTGCTTTGGTTGACAGCCCAACAATCTGCATCAACTGGAATTGTGGAACAGCTATCTGAAGATAAAGCTTTCCCATTCTTGCTTTCAGAATCCTGCTCTCTGTAAGAATATTTTCTGAAGCGAGTATCTTGAGAAAATCAGAATATGTCCCTTTCAGTGTTACATACTTTGAACTTCCTATCACCTCTTCAATGTTCACAACTGTTCTGTCGTAGTTTTCGTCTAATGTTCCGATCATTGTTACCTTGTTCAATCTGGGCGTATCCCCTTCGAGAAATGTTGAATTGTCATTTGACCCTGGCATTGCCAGATCCAGAAACGTGATACCCATTAGAGGCTCTGCATATGTGTTAAGGCCTTCATCAATTATTCCATTGGATATTGGCCTGATCCAGTCAACAAAAATATCATCCAGATTCCTGACGCCATCAAGTACTATATCATTCAGGTCCCCAAGTTTTTCGTCCATTACTCTTCCAGTGATTGAAAACCCCTCGCCGGAAAGCTCCATGTAATCTACTATGAATCCACTTATATTGAGCAATTTTTTTATATGTTCTAACTCCTCCCTTGATTCACCAAGGTTCATCACATAGTTACCGTAATTATCCCTCTCCGCCTTCATTTTCAGGAATATTGCAATGTTCCTGTTCTTTGCAACTTCAGATGGAATAAAGAAGAGAAAATCCTGTTTTTCACCATCACTGACAACTCTTGTTCTTATAACGATTCTGTTTTCAAAAAGAACATCGAATAACTGTGCTTCCCATTTATATCGAACCTTGATTGAGTGCATGTTCCTCTTCACCACAATTTAGTTTAGTTTAATTTGGAATATTAATCTTATCGAAATTTGTGAGACCTGGTTTGATAACAAATATTGATCACATTTGAAAAAGGTTTATCTAAATGTAATGCGTTGTACCCTTAATGAAATTAAAATCTAGTGTAAGCAACCTGAAGGAAGTTACAGATATACTAAGTTCAATAACCAATGAAGCAAAGCTTGAGTTTGATAATGAGGGTTTGAAAGTGAGGGCAATTGATAGCGCTAGAATAGCTATGGTTGACCTTTTTGTTCCTAAGGAATCATTTTTAACATATGAAGTGGAGGAGAAGGTTGAAGTTTCGGTTGAACTGGACAAGATCAGAAATGTTCTGAGGCTTGCTTCCCAGTCCGATGACCTATTGTTGAGTATTTCCGGGACTAAAATGAAATTCTCCCTTGGAAATCTCACAAAAACAATCTCGACTCTTGATACCTTTGTGAACTCACCAAAACTACCAAGTGTTGATCCGAAGAACTATGTTGTTATAAGAAAGGCAGATCTTGACAGGGGCTTGAGAGCAGCTACAGATGTGAGAGATTCAATTAAGTTTACGATAGAAGATAAGAGATTTGAAGCAACATCTAAGAGTGATTCTGAAGAAGTTGATCTTATAATAGACAACGATAACCTGATAGAAATCAAGGCACAAGAAAAGGCTTCCAGCAGTTATCCACTTGACTATCTGAGCAAGATAATAAAGGCAGTAAGCTTTGCTGATACCTTGAAAATAGCGTTTAACAATGATTATCCCCTTGTGATGGAATTCAACTTTGCAGGTAAAGATGGGATCAAGACGGCTAAGTTCCTCCTCGCACCAAGAATAGAGTAAACTAAAAAGCGGGCGCGAGGGGATTCGGACCCCTGATCTACAGCTTAGGAGGCTGTTGCCATATCCAGGCTTGGCCACGCGCCCTTTTATGTTTGAGACTTTATTCATATCTCATACAATCTCCATTTCGAAAGTTTCCATTTTGAAACTTACTAAAATGGTACTTCGGTGGGATTAAATTCGTAATCTGAGCTTTAGATATTATATTTTCGAAATATACCTGAAATATATCCCCGTTTCTCTTTAACTTACCTAATGAAATTGAAAGCAAAATATGTCAAGTTAAAAAGACTTAAAAACAAAAGTAAAAGTTATTATATAAAAATTTATCATCTATTAGGAGAAATAATGAAAGATCTACCAGCAAACGAATTCTATAAAAGTTTAGTAGTTCCTTTACCTCTTAGATCGATAGAAAGGGATATGGCCAAACGCCATGTTGTTAATAGGAATATGGTGAAGAAACTTATTGATGACTACATTAAAACCTCGTCAGAACATTTTGAAGCAATGGCCAATCTTATGTTAGAAATGATGAATTCTGAAGTAAGTTTTCAGGAACCAAATGCTGAAATAATAGAGGAATTTTATAGGAGAATGGAAAGACTTGATGATAGGTTCAAGTATATCGATGAGTTTATGAAAGAACTAGATGAAAAGGACCGGAATATTATCCTAATGGATAATTTTGACCATACAGTATATCTGTTAAGAAATAATAGAGCTAAAGTCTTAGAAAATTTGAAAGGTAAAGAAGAATGGAACGAAAATGATGTACTTTTTCTTTCTTACTACGATAGGTATACAGATTTTCTTGATTTAATTGCACTGGAAGCTAAGAGGGATAAAAAGATAAGTAACTCTAATAAAGGATTGCTTTATTTTTTAGCGTTTCTTTATCAGGTCGTAATTTACGCGTACTTTAAAGAATCCTTAAAGAGAGAAGTAATGCTACGCAGGTATTCAGAACTCATTTTCATGACTAAAGACTCCTCAAAGAGACGTACAAAGCTACAGAAAGAAATATTATCAAGCTTAAGGATGCTACCGCCTCCTGACCAATAAGCATGGTTCCATCGCATGATAACTGATGGAAAATTCCTTGACACAAATGTTGTCTTTGATATAATATACTCAGAAAGGAAGAGGCACAAGAAGTCCCTACAATTTTATCA
>JAMDCG010000092.1:9977-12277 GCA_023489425.1 Thermoplasmatota archaeon | reverse complement strand
AAATCTCATAGATTCCTCAAGGCTTAACAGAGGCCAGGTTGGCCTCTCTGGACTGTCGTTCCCGCATATAGGCTTCGGGTAACAGGAAGAGCCTGGCTTCCCAACCTAGTCCGGCTATTACCTTTATTGATCCTTGCTTAATATTTTTTCCATACTTTTCACGTTTACTTTAAGTCACATATATAAGAATCGATTAGTAGGTTTTAAAATTCAGTCTTCAACGCAGGATCACATAAAGGATTTGTAAATATTATCAATCGAATCTATGATTCTGTCACTATTGGCTTCCATCTCGGCAAGTACCATAGAACCACCCATTCCTGCACCCTCCTTGACGTATCCATCTTCAAAACGCCTTATTCCATCAAACCTTGATTTTCTCATATCTGTGCGGGAAAATTTAAGATGATCTGGATCAACGAGGTATTCCATTGTTATTCGTGAATCAGTCATTATCTGCTTCGTGGTCCAGACTTCAACATTGTCCATCGGGAGTTTTAGCATTGAAGCAATGTAATATATGGCAGCCATCTGGGTCCCTCCAGAAAGAATTATCCTGGAATCCTCATTTTCCGAGAGAACCCCAAGGGCAATTTCCTGTGTATAATCTCCGACCCTTGATATGGATTTCAATGGATCATTCTGGATTCCATGCCTGTCAATCATTTCTCCTATAACCTTATCCTTAAGTCCTGATGGATTTATCTGGAATGAACTGCTTGTTTTTATATCTATTCCAAGAAGCGAAAGAACAGCCTGGGCAGTGGTTGTACCTCCTGGTATTGATTCTGAGATCATTACAGAACGACCATGCTTAAGCAGTAACTTTCCCAGGTATCTTCCTGTTGATACTGCAAGGGATGCCTGAGGCAATGCTGGTTCCTTCCTTCCATCCCGAGCAGGTTCCAATCCTGTATGAAGGTATGTACATTGAGGCTTTATTCCCATCCCCCCATCTACAACCAGTGTTTCTATTCCTGAAATCTCCAGGCATGCTTTGGATATAAGTGAAGGTGTTGGCAATCCGTCAGGCGTCATTGGAGGCACATCCAAAGATTTGCATTCTCCTTCTACAAGTATTTCTGAATCAAGAGCCGGAGTCAGAAATGTTAGTTCGGGTGTTTTTCCAGCCGATGTTATACCTGGAATGAGAGAAATTTGAGTGCTTCCTGCTAGCATTAGGTTAATGTCGGGTTTTCTATTCATTTTATCATACCACTATTTTAATGGGAAATAAAAAGAATATGTGTGGATAGAGTATGTATGAAAAAATTATGACCAGTGGAATTGTAACGAAAATGACCATGAGAACAAAGGAGAAATAGAATATCCTCAGTGCTTTCTTCAGATCACTAAGGGTGGGCTCAAACCCCTTTCTGTTGATCACATAACTTCCCTTCTTTTCCAGTCGCAGATTTAGAACAGTAGCCATTGTACCCATTGAATATGCAGCGTTCCTGCTCGGAACACTGTTCAGGAGAGTTGAGAGTCTTGTTCTTCTATTACTGTAATTAAGCATATAGGCAGAAATGGATATGAGTGCCGATGAAATCCTGGCAGGAATGTAGTTAACAATTGTGTCCATAGCAGCAGAAGCCCTTCCAAATTTCAGGTATTTTCTATCCCTGTATCCAAATGTTGAATCCAGGGTGTTCACGATCCTGTAGACTATTGCACCAAGAACGCCGAATATGGAGAAATACAGTAAGCTGCCTGTGAAAGAATCAGTTATACCCTCAGAAACTGTTTCAATTGCTGCAGATATGAGCAGGGGTTCAGTTAGTTGTGAAACATCCCTTCTGACACACCTGGAAGTAAGGACTCTTGCACTTTCCATATCTCCTTTCTCGAGGCTCTTTATAATTGGATTTATATGAGCACCCATTGACGTGAACGCAAATGTAGACTTTTCAATAATTGCATAGAATATCAGGAAAAATATGTATATGAGCGGCAGGCTGTAGAGGAAATCGAAAATAAACCCGAAGAATATGGTGATTAGTATGATTGTCATGAATACTGTAATCCATCCTGCTCTCACCGGTTTCCTGGATTTCTGCATCCCCCTTCCAATGAACATCGACAATCTTCCTGAGATTACTGCTATATGCAGGAAACCCCTGGGTTCCCCGAATATTATGTCTATTACCAGGGCAAGGAAGAGAGTTGAAATGATGATTGAAAGGAGTTCAGGTTCCATTTACGATCTGCATTAGCAGTTCTCTTTTTAAATTTACGGATAGATTCCTTGAGAATGATTGGATGTTATCTTCCAGTGTCTCCTCATAGCTCCTGCTCCT
>JAMDCG010000092.1:0-9394 GCA_023489425.1 Thermoplasmatota archaeon | reverse complement strand
TTAATATTACTGTAATCCAGCGAATCTTCACCAGGCAATTTGCTGTTTTCCATATGTGGGATTACCCCCATACTTAACATGCCTGTCATGGAACTTATCTTCTCAATGCCATACCTGAGCAATTCAGTGCTGCCCCTCATATTGTTTATTATGAAATACTTCAGAACCTCCGGGAACTGTGCAAGTGACTTTGTGCCGTAAAGTGATGAGAATGCGCCACCATTTTCAATGTTTGTGACAAGTATCCCGGTTCCCTTGAATTCACTCGTCAACCATGTATTTGCAAGATCCCTGTCATAAAGATTTATCTCTGCCGCTGATCCTGAACCTTCCGCAACAACCACATCATACGTGTCGAGAAGAGATTTCAGGGCTTCCCTTACTGCTGACCTTGCTTCATCTCGCAGTAGCTTTCCATAATCTTCGATGGTTCTACTTCCGATGGACTTTCCCATGAATATGACCTGGGACTTACCGGACCCTTCAGGCTTCAGCAGGATTGGGTTGATCTTCCAGTCAGGTACTGTCCTGGAAGCTTTAGCCTGCAACCATTGTGATCTTGATATCTCATAACCATCAGGAGTGGATATGGAATTCAGCGACATGTTCATGGCCTTGAATGGAGATACGCTATATCCCATATCACTTAGAATTCTGCAGATTCCCATTGTGATTGTACTCTTTCCAGCATTTGAAGATGTCCCCATTATGTGTATTAACTTACCTTCGGTCATTTATTATCGCCCTTATTGCCTCAATTAGTTCCGTGTTCTCTTCCTGACTTCTTATATTTATCCTGAAATCATTTGCTGTAAATCCGTAGAAATCGCTGAGATTCCTTATCAAGAATCCTTTCTCCATGAGTTTTCTTTCGAAGTCCAGTGGATCTATTTGTTCATTCAGTCTGAATGATAGAAAGTTGACCTCTGACTTCCCCAATACCGTTAATTTCATCTTTTTTAGTTCTTTCGTGATATTTTCTCTTTCCCTTAGCAACATATTGGTGTCGGGCTGGTACTCCGACCATTTTTCCAGTATAGTCGTATACTCCTCAGGAATAGTCCATGGTCCCCTGATCTTTCTCAGCATTCTTACAGTTCCAGAAGAACATATACCGAAACCAAGTCTGATTCCCGGCAATCCACTCACTTTTGTCATAGACCTACCTATAATAACGCCCGGATATTGTTCTGTAGCCTTCTTTAACTCCATCTGTCGCCTTGTGGTTAGAAAATCAATATATGCCTGATCCATGAATACGGTTGCATCCTTCTTCATTGAAATTCTAATTATTGCTTCGATTTCCTTATGGCTGAGCATTTCCCCTGTTGGATTCACCGGTATATTCAATGAAATCAGATCATAATTAAAATTTTTGAGTGATTCCATGTTTTTTGTCAATGCACCCATGCTCAATCTTGTTATTGTACAACTGCTTGCTTCTGCAGCCCTCCTGTGCTCTGAAAAAATTGGCTCTATAAGCAGAACATTCTTTCCAGAATGCAGTTGATAGACATAATTTATAAGGGAGGTCATGCCATAAGTTGCAATTATTTTTCCAGGATCAGTAGTAACTAGCCTCCCTATCACTACTTCTATCTTTTCTTCTCCAGCAGGATAATGCCTCAGCACTTCTGTCTTCTTCCCGTTGACATATTCAGGACTTTTATGGTTAATATTGGCTGAGAAATCCCTTATTTCCGGGTATTTATCCCTTACTTTTAGGTATGTGTCACCGTGGGTAAAACTATCATCTGAACTTAATTTCATTTTAGTGTAATTGATTTCATATTTATATCAATTAAGTATATTGTCTGGTTGAAAGTATCAAGATATGCAAGGGCATCAATTTCTTTCTTTACAGTAATACCTGCTGGAAACGCAGAATTTATTCCTGAAGCCCTTTATTTTCTCTGGCTACCGTACCTTATATCAGGCCTAATTTCCTTTATTATTCTTTATGCAGTTGAAAATTATGTTTCAAAATTCATTCTCGCAATTTTGGCCCTCAGCATAATAGGTATCATTCATGGTGCACAAAATTTAGACTCTCTCCTTGACCTTGGAGATGGATTGATGAAAAGAGGGGAGACGGAAGCCAGGCTCAGGGTGATGAAAGACCCTTCTGTAGGAGCCGGTGGCCTATTCATGTTCTTTGTTGTTTATGGGATAAGTATTTCTGCCCTGCTTTCTGTTTCCGCAACCAGAATTCCGTACCTGATACTTTTTTCCCAGCTTGTGGACATTATTTTCATGTCACTGATATTCTTCAGGACTAAACCAATAGGAGATGGCTATGGAAAATTCTTTTCAGTCATCTCATCGAGATGGACATTCCTTGTTACTTCCTTTGGAATCCCTTTTATATTATCATTGATACTATTCCCTGCGTACATCTTTGTTTTGATTGCAGTCATAGTAATTGCAATCATACTCAGGCTCTACCTCTACAGGATTTTCAGAGGAGTAAATGGAGATATAGTTGGAGCTTCTGGAGAGATTGGAAGAATGTTTGCACTCCTCCTGTCCACAATTCCAATTTTCTTTATTTGACTGCATGGTTACACAAATAACTATAAGTATTGAGAATGATAATTTTTTATGCACGTATACAATGTCCATCCTATGTCAAGATTTTATTATGCTTGTAAGGACGTGGGATTTGATTGCAGCTATCATATAGATGAACCAACACACAAGGATCTGTGGAACAAAATAAGGATACATAACAGATATGCACACAATCAATTTGATATAACCCCTGAGTGGGAAGAAAAAATAAATAAGGCAATTCAGGAAAAGTGAAGTAATGAGACCAATACCAACCATACTCAGGTCAGACGAACTTATAGATAAGAGCCTGAAGAAAGCGTCAAAAATAGATGAACCTTACGACAAGATATTTGAGAATAAGGTACGGAAGGAGAATATAGACAGGATTGCAACAGCAGAGAGCGTTTCTGCCATATATCTAAAGAGGATCGTTAAGAAATTTCCAACATCAGAAAAACTTCATCCCTTCTATGAGGATTTTCTCCAGTTAAAATTTGGGATTGATAACTACAAGAGATCACTGAATAATGTACAGTGGGCCGGGGAAAAAATCGTGGAACTTGCCACAGATTCCATACACGATTTGAAGAGGGCAAGAACGGCACATGAAATGGTAAACGTAAGAAAGAAGTTCTATGGGCGGTTCTGCTCGGTTCTTGAACATGTTGACAAGGACCTCAGATTGCTGGGCGAATGCAGGGATTTCCTCAGAAAACTTCCAGAGATAGATCCAGAGAAGCCATCATTTGTCATAGCAGGAATGCCTAATGTTGGGAAAAGCTCCCTCTTGAATTCACTTACCAACAATGATGTTCAGATTGCACCATATCCATTCACCACACTGAATGTGTTCATCGGTCACCTGAATACGGGAACCAGGAAGATCCAGATTGTTGATACACCTGGCTTGCTGGACAGGCCAATGGACGAAAGAAATGAGCTGGAAAGAAGATCCATACTTAGTCTTAAGGATATAAGAGGTGTTATCCTGTTTCTCATTGACTATTCAGGATTTTCTGGATATACAGTGGAGCAGCAGGAGAAGCTGTACAATGATATAAGGGCAAATTTCCCAAAGAAGATAGTCAGGGTACAGACAAAGATAGATATAAGTGAGAGAAAGGAAGAAATTGCAATATCCAATATCAACAAAACCGGGATAAAAGAATTAAAGGACTTTATTATTAAGGAGTCTGGTGAATTCACTGAATACGGATATTGAGAAGAATGTCCTGAAGAACGCCATCGAACACGATGGCAGGGCAGAACTAAAAAGTGTTGTTAATAAGTTACTCGGTTCATTTCCTGAGCTCAGGTCGTCAATCAAGGACCTGATGTCTGAGATCAACCAGACTATTTCAAGAATAAATTCCCTAAGCATAGACCAGCAGATTTCACTTGCAAAGGAGAAATACAGTGAGATTCTCATCGTTGAGAAAAAGAATGAGGAGCATCACCTGCCTGATCTTAAAAATGTTAGGGGAAAGGTTGTAATGAGGATGGCACCATCGCCTTCTGGACCACTTCACCTTGGCCACAGCAGGATGCTGATTCTTAATGATGAATATGTGAAAAGATATGGCGGAGAACTCATTCTCAGGATAGAAGATACGAACCCGAATAATATATACCCTAAGGCTTACGACATGATCCAGGAAGATACCAAGTGGCTGGACGTGAACTTCACACAGTTTGTCATCCAGTCAGAAAGGATGGAACTTTATTATACAAGGGCTAGAGAATTAATACGGATGGGAAAAGCCTACATATGTAAGTGCAGGGTAGAAGATTTCAAGAGAGATCTGATGGAATCAAGAGCCTGCCCGCACAGAAATCTTTCCCCTGATCTGATGGTTAAACAGTTTGACCGGATCATATCTGGAGAGGATAAGGATGTAAAACCGGTTCTTGTCATAAAAACTGATCTGAAGCATCCAAATCCTGCAGTTAGAGACTGGATAGCATTCAGGGTCATAGAAACGCCACATCCCCATACTGGAAAGAAATATAGATTCTATCCCCTGATGAATTTCAGCGTTGCGGTGGATGATCATGAACTTGGACTGACCCACGTGATAAGAGGAATGGATCACCTGAACAATACGGAGAGACAGAAATATATATTCAATTATTTCAAGTGGGATATACCGGAGTATTTCCATTATGGACTTATCAATATACAGGATGCCATACTCAGTACGACAGCAATGAGGAAAGGTATTGATGCAGGAGAATACAGGGGATGGGACGATGTGAGACTTGCGACTCTGCTCGCGCTGAGAAGGAGAGGCTACCAGAAGGAAACTTTTAGAAAGTACTGGATAGATTCAGGCCTGAATGACGTTAATTCTGATTTCTCATGGGAGATATTCAATTCGATGAACAGGCAATTCATAGACCATTCCGCCAATCGTTATTTCTTTGTCTCTGATCCAGTGAAAGTTCAGATCATGGATTCACCTGAAATAGAATCCTTGATACCTCTCTATCCGAAGGAATCGGAAAGAGGTTTCAGGAAATATACTCTCAATAAAGACCAGGTCCTCTATTTGCAAAAATCTGATATCAATGACGCGAAAGAAAATGATATACTCAGACTGAAAGATCTGTATAATATAATTTACAGGGATGGGAAATGGCATTATCTGGATTCAGAAAATAAGACAAAAAGAAAGATCATCCACTGGGTGAAGGAAGATTCCCCGGAATTCGAAGTGTACAGGCCGGACGGTACAACTGACAGCGGCTTTATAGAATCAGATGCAGTGAAGGCAACCGGAATAATCCAGTTTGAGAGATACGCATTCGTGAACAAGACCTCAGAAAGCTATGCGTTGTATCTGCATAAATAAAGGTAGAGCACTAATAGCTGAATTACGCAAAAAAGCTTGCTCCATGCATTTTAGGTATTGAGAAATATTTAATCTATATTTATTGAAATGTCCCCCTCTTTCACATAATAGGCAATTGCACCCAGAATTATGAATATAGGACCTATAAGGAACCCTGCGTGAAGTATGAGCAATACGATTCCAATAATCAGCAGAATTATGCTATTGTGCCTTCTTTCATTACCTCCAGACCTGAGCTTCTGACCATATAGAATTGAAATCCCTGACAATATTATCTGTAAAAGTATAACTATTATAATAAATCCAAAGGCAGCTGGAAATAAGGAAATGTTTCCTGTTACTTTTACCACTCCGCCATTAAATGAGGCTGTGCCAATTATAATAGCAACTATTAGCTCAAAAACACCTGCAATAATTCCTATTACCGCTCCAATTAAAATTGCCAGATTTTTAAGATCATTTGTTATTTTCACTATTTATCATACGTTTAAAATATAAAATATTTACTATTTATAATGCGCTTGAATGTTGTATGAGTAAAGTCATCATTTGCAGGCAATTATGGAGTTTCTGATGGAGTCTTTACATTTTCTCCTAAAACCAGGTACCCATCATTCAGGATGAAGGCAAAGACAACTATGATTATGAGGATTGCCCCGACATAATCCCATCATCCTAGGGTAAATAAATAACTATCATAACCAGTATGACTGTTCCAAGTTTTTTACTTTTCCTTGACTCTTTCATTATTAGCTTTGATGAAATGACGGTGGTCAACGTCAAAACTATTATAAAAATCATGAGAACTGCATCCAGGTTAGTTTCGTGACTTATGGAGGCTACAGTTGGCTGACTATAATTATAGTATGAATCCGTTCCATATAGATTTTCTATGTAGTGAAATTTCAGCAAATTATCAGTAAAATTTACAACCGTGGAAAAAATTGTAAATAAACCACCTATGAGGATGGAATAATGTTTTAACCGTTTCGAAATTCTCATATTCATTGTATGGATTTATAGTGTTAATAACTGAACAACTTAGTATTGTTCCATTGTGGATTCCACATATAATCGCAAATTCTTCGATCTGCATCATGGTGTATGAGATTCTTTAGGTATGTATCTCTTATCTAACAAAAATTATTAGGCATATTCATATGAGAGTGACATGGATAGGGAACTGGCAAGAAAGCTTATTTCAGTAGTTTCACAGGAAAAGAAGAATGCAAGATCTATTTCTGGAAAGGATGTGGTTAATATTCTTGTCTACAAGAGGAAATTTTTGAAGGAAGAAAGTACATCAAGGTTTGAGGATGAATGTGTCAGGGAGGGACTGCTTTCAAGGGAAGGAGATAGCTTCCTCATTAACTTCAATGCACCCGCAGAACATGTGCCAATTGATCTGGTTATAGATGAAGAGGAACTATTTCAGGAGCAGACCAGAGATGCATCATATCTGGACAGGTTGCTCAATGCAGTGGTTGCCTCCGGTAAATTGACAAAAAAGGAGGCTCTGGAAAGATCCAAGAAACAGCTTGAAAATTTAAGATATATAAACATGACAATCAGGCTTTGCTCACTTATGAATGATCTTTACATTGATTATTCGGATATTAAAAAGGATATGGAAAGAGACGTTTTCAGCCTTATTTCTCTCCCTTGAATTTTTCAGCAAGGTCCCTTGCCCTTCCGATGTCCTCGTTTTCCATAGCCAGATCTATTGAGACGTCATAAAGATATGAAATGATGTCCTTGAATTCCTCCTTGTCCTTCTTTGTCTTGAATGAATTCAGGGTGGCTTCGGCCTTTTCTATATTCTCATTGGATAATTTATTGGCTTCTTCCATATTATCCCTATCCCTTAGAAGCTTTATGAGGCTGACGCAGGCTTCATAATATATTTCCCAGATCTTCTCCTTCTCTGATTCATTCATTATTTCTTTGTATATTTTCGTAGCCTCCTCAGTATTTTTCTTGTCTTCTGACAGGATATCTGCAAGGGCATTTTTCAGCGATAATGTAAGGCTTACATCTTCCAGTTGATCGGCCACTTCCATTGCCTCCTTCAGGGTCTTTTCCGCATTTTCCAGACTACCGGCCTCGTCCTGTAGATATGCAAGATTCATCATCTCAAGAGCAAGAATCTCCGGCTGTTCAAGCTCAGTTCTGATCTTGAGTGACTCAATAAGGTTCGAAATGGCATTCTCTGTTTTTACTCCTTCTTTTCCATAATACGCCTCTGAAATCTTGCTAAGGATATCAGCCTTATACTCCTTATTATCAGCAGCCTTTTCAAGCATCCCCTTCAACGTAGTAAGAGCATCAAGATATTTCTCCTTGTTCAATAGCTTTTCAACCTGCTTCATGCCAGCATCATATTCACTTTTATCCATACTATTCACCTTTCCCTTAATTTATCCAGAATTTCCCTTGCATTTGTCATATTTATCGAACCAGATTTTACCAGCATTTCAGCGACTTTTTCAATGTCATCGCCGGTGGCTCCCACTGCAATTGCCAGATTTTTGGAGTGCAGTGCCATGTGGCCCTTCTGTATTCCTTCATCACTCAGGGCCCTCATTGCAGCAAAATTCTGTGAAAGTCCTACGCATGCCAGCACTTCTTCCAGTTCCCTGGCTTCCTTTACACCCAGAATCTTCTGACATATTTTTGCCTTTGGAATACTGGCAGACGTTCCTCCAACAGTACCAACACTGATAGGTATCTCAATAGACCCGGTTATATCTCCGTTTTTATCCAGATTGTAATGTGTAAGCGAGCCATACGATCCTTTTATTGCTGCATATGCGTGCGCATTAGCCTCAGCTTGTCTCCAGTCATTCATGATTGCAAGTAATACTGCATCGATTCCATTCATAATACCCTTGTTATGTGTTGCAGCCCTGAATATATCTTCCTCTGCAAGTCTCGCTGCATGAATAAATCTCTGGACAACCTCAGGACCACCGATTGCATCTTTCCTGAAAGTTGCATATGCCCTGACTATTCTGAGTGGTGTTAGGTTACTAAGGATCTTAAGTACTACCTTACCTCCTGTTATCGCTTCTATGAATGGCGATACCTTTTCTACCATACTGTTTATGATATTTGCACCCATTGCATCTCCGGTGTCTATTTCAAGATGTATAATCAGTACATCGTCATCATACTTCACATCATGAAATGTGATGTCCCTGGCCCCTTTCCCTAATTTGCTTAATGTCTTGCTTGCCTCGTTTGCAATTCGCAAAATATTCTCTTTTTCCATTAGGATTTCTGTTCTGGCCTTATACACATCCTCAAGATCAGTCAACTGTATCTGGCCAAACATAATGGATGAGGAAGCATAAGCCCTGAACCCACCCGCCATTCTTGCAATCCTTGCTCCATTGGAACATGCTGCAATTACTGAAGGTTCTTCAATAGCCATTGGAATTAGATAATCTCTGCCGTTTATACTAAAATTTGTTGCGATGCCCATGGGAATTTCCATGTTTGAAATATAGTTTTCAACCAGTTTCTCTCCCGTTTCCTGACTCAGGGAACCACGATTCTCAAGAATTGAAATTTCTTCATCGTTGAGCTGGCAGTAACCCTTTAAAGTCTCGATTCTTTCCTCTGTACTTTTCTTGTAAAACCCCTTCAATTCTGAATTTTTAACTGGCATGAAATTATGACCTTCCTCAAAAATAGCTAGATCGTATTAAACGATTTGGTAGATTTTCCATCATATCTTTACATTTTTGAATATAAAAAATATGAGATATCAATAAATATCCGAAATAATTTATTGAGTTATCTGGGAGGGCAGTCTCTTTGCAAATGGCTTGATCATTATGTTTGTTATGATAGAAAGTATGAGGAAAGAAAGCATGATGATGAATGATAGTTCCATGGGAATCTTCAATGTCTCGAAGAGGGTTGTGAATATTAATATTCCAAATGCTCCTCCAACTGTGTTCCCTATACCCCATGCCCAAGTGTTT
>JAMDCG010000018.1 GCA_023489425.1 Thermoplasmatota archaeon | reverse complement strand
TTTGGAGGTTTCCCGAGGCCAAAGCCTGAGGGCAGAGAAAAACCAACTAAAAGAGTTAATTTAAGATACAGATGCACAAAATGCAAGAAGGCAAGCACTCCCCCATCACAGAGAGCCAAGAAACTTGAAATTGTGGAGGTAAGATAATGACTGATAAGGAAATGAAAAAACTGAAGGGAAAGGGAAATAAGTTCATTAAAATCAAGTGCCCAGAGTGTGGTAGTGAGCAGATTACATACACCAAAGGTTCAAGCGTGGTAAACTGCAATATATGCGGATCTGAACTTGCAAAACCGACTGGCGGTACAATTATGACTAACTGTGAGATCACAGAAGAATTCTGATAATAATGGAAAAAATGAATGATATCCCTGAAATTGGAGACCTTGTTGTAGTTACTGTAACAAAGGTTGAAAAATTTGGGGCTGAGGTGAAGCTTGATGAATACAAAGACCTTAACGGGTTCATCCATATCGCAGAGGTAGCCAATGGTTGGGTCAGGTATATAAGGGATCATCTCAGGGAAGGACAGAAAACAGTATGCAAGGTACTTCAAATTGATTCAAGAAGAAAAAGTGTTGATCTATCTCTTAAGAGGGTAAATGAACATCAGAAGAGAGAAAAAATTTCAGAATGGAAGAATGATCAGAAGGCTGAGAAGTTAATGGAACTGGTCTCAGCATCTCTGAAGAAATCTCCTGAAGAATGTATGACTGAATTTGGAAATGAATTAATTGAAAAGTATGGAAGTCTGTATTCAGCGTTTGAAGAGGCTGCTACTGAAGAAGAAGATTTTTACAAGGGAACAAAAGCAAAGTGGAGAAATGCTTTTCTGAAGATAGCAACACAGAATGTACAGTCTCCATTCGTTAAAATTGGTGGCACAATAGAGATGTATTCGCTTGAATCTAAGGGTATTGAGAAGATTAAGAACTGCCTCGATATAGGTGAGATTGCAGATGCTACCATAAGGTATGCAGGTGCACCAAGATATTTATTGAAAGTTAGAGACAGGGAATATAAGAGCGCTGAGGATAAACTTAAAACTATTATTCAGAATATTTCAGACAACTGCAAAAAGAGTGGGGTATCCTTTGAGTTCATAAGGGATAGTAAGGACAAATGAAGGGAACAATAAGAAAGTGTAGTGTGTGTGGAATGTACACAATGGAGTTGAATTGCCCAAAATGTTCCGGGGCAACAAAATTGGCTGGACCAATGAAATATTCTACAACTGATAAATTCCAGAAGTACAGGCTGGAAGAAATGGAGGAGGATGAAGATGGAGACAATTAAGATTAAGAAAATGATAGACGTAATACCAGAAGGAACAAGTACACTGGTATGTGGGCTTCCTGGCATAGGTAATGTTGGAAGAATTACAGTAGATTACATGATCGACAAGTTGAAGATGGAGAAGGTTCTCGAAATTTATTCCTCTCATTTCCCGGCTCAGGTATTTGTGGACAGAGAAGGCAAAGCTCATTTAAATAGAAATACTCTGTTTTACAAGCAAATTTCAAAGTCTAAATCACTATTCGTGTTCACAGGAGATTTTCAGGGAAACACACCAGAGGGTCAGTATGAACTTTCGTGGAAGTTACTGGAAATTGCAAGGGAAATGAACGTCAATATCATATACACACTTGGTGGATATGGTGTAGGCAAACTTGTTGAGACTCCAAGAATTCTTGGTGCCTTTACCGATTCAAGTCTAAAACAAAACCTTATAAAGAATGGTGTGAAGTTCCCGGAAGGTGAACCTGGTGGAGGAATAGTCGGATCAAACGGTCTGATAGTAGGACTTGCTTATAAGTTCTTTAGAATACAGGCTGCATGTCTTATGGGTGAAACATCTGGGTATTTCCCTGACCCTAAGGCAGCACTTGAAATATTGAAAACACTCTCAAAACTTGTGGGCTTCAGGGTTTCTCTCATGGATCTTGAGGAAAGGTGTAAAAATCTTTCAGAATTAACTGAAAAAATGCAGTCAGATATGATCGACAAGGAAAAGAAGGATGATCTGGGTTATTTCCAGTAATTCCGGAATAAATCATAGAAAAGTTCTGATTTAATATTATTTTCCATTATATATCAACCCAGGGTAATGTTTTTGTAACTTGTTCATTTAGAATAAGGTAAATATAATCAGTTTCATATGGCTTAAGGATGCAGGAAAAGAAAAAGCCACAGGAATTCAAGCAGGTTTCTATATCGGAATTTTTTGAGAAAAATAGGCACATACTTGGTTTTGATTCATTGCAAAGAGCTTTATTTATTATGGTAAAAGAGGCGGTGGATAATTCACTTGATGCATGTGAGGAACATGGAATACTTCCAGATTTAGACGTGAAGATTTCAAGGATATCAGGGGACATTTATGAGATGGTGGTTCTGGATAATGGACCTGGAATAGAGAGAACGCAGGTCCCAAAGGCCTTCGGACAACTACTCTATGGTTCAAGATTTCATGTGATGAGGCAGACAAGGGGACAGCAAGGACTTGGAATAACAGCAGCAATCCTCTATGGTCAGATAACAACAGGTGAATTCTCTCATATCACTACAAAGAGGCCAGTTGACGATGTTGCATACCACTTCGAAATGGGTATAGATATCAAAAATAATGTGGCAAATATAAAGACAGAAGAGCCGGTTATATGGAAGGCAGAACATGGAACAGAGGTAAGGATAAGGGCAAAGGGGAAATACATAACCGGAAGGCAATCCATACATGAATATCTGAAGGAAGTGGCAGTGGTAAATCCAAATGCAAGAATTAGATTCACAGATCCCGATGGGACAGCAATTACTTTTGAAAGATCCATCGAAGAACCTTCAAGGCAGTCAAAACCGGTCAAACCCCATCCCTATGGACTTGAGGTGGGAGAGCTTTTATCCCTTGCTTCCGAAAGCTCTAACAGAAACATGAAGGAGTTATTCGTAGAAAACTTTTCAAGAATAAGTTTAAACACGGCATCTGAAATACTGGAAAAATCTGGAGTTGATCCAGAAATGAGGCCAGCAGCGCTTGAGAGGGCTGAGGCAGAAAGGATAATATCGACCATATCTGAGGTGAAGCTTATGCCTCCCTCAGCTGAATCCCTATCACCAATTTCGGAGCAGTTCATCAGGGTAGGTATGCTTTCCGTATATGGTGATGAGCGGCCAGGTTTTTATGGCAGACCCATTTCAGGTTCAGTCAGAATTCATAAGGGTAACCCGTTTTCAGTTGAAATAGGAATGGTATATGGTGGAGAACTCCCTTCAGACCAGCCAGCACGAATAATAAGATATGCAAATAAGGTCCCTCTTCTATTTCAGGCTGGTTCCTGTGCTATCACAGAGGCAATATCAGAAACGGACTGGAGGCAGTATGGAATGGAGCAGAAACAGGGAAAGGGGGTTCCTTACGGCCCCGCTATAATTCTTGTCCATGTATATGGGCCAAAGATTCCATATGTGTCAGAGTCAAAGGAAGCAATAGCACCTGTTAGCGAAATAGTTGAGGAAATTAAGAATGTCCTGAAAGCAGAAATGAGGCAGCTGAGAAGATTCAACAACAGGATAGAGAGAAACAAGAAGATGGGGGAGAAATTCAGACTCGTGAGCAAGATAATTCCTGAGATTGCAAAAAAGAGTTCAGAAATTCTAAAGCTAGAAGTGCCCGATTACAGGAGGACAATGAGTAAAATTGCAAACGTTGTTTTTGTAAGGGAAGAAGTTGAGAACGGAGATAAAAAGAAATCAATTACATCTGTCATAAATTATACAGATGATACAGTTTCATTCAATCTGAAGATCGTTTTTCCCTTCAGGGAAGTTGACATAAAAATTGAAAACCTTGAATCAGCAGAAACATACAGTTACGAAGAAGGTCTAGATCAGGTAAAGGGAAACTATACTGGTGCGGAATATTTTGTTACAGGAATAAATCCAGTTCTGGTACAGGGAGCTGAGGAGCTGCCAGCAGACTGGGATTTAAAGGGGGTGGAAGTAAATGAGCAGGAATGAAAATACAGAAGAACAGCTGAAGAACTTTGTAAATACAATTTATGAGGCCATAAAGAATGAGGATATCCCTGAGATAAAGATTAAGTCACGAACACGGGATAACATAGTTCTTGACGCACTATACGGTGTATGGAAATACGGGGACCAGGAGGTTAGGAGAACAGCCAGAAAGATAGATGGAGCAGAGTTCATTGCCAAATCACTTTACACCATCAACTTCATTCTTGATATGTTGAAAGAGTCAAAGTCATCAACTCTCAGGGAGATGTATTACATATCTGAGGGCTGGAAGGATTACAAGTTTGCGACACAGGACGAGTCAAATGTGCTCGCAGAGGACATGGAAGTAATGACAGAATTGATGAGAGAGGATTTTCATCTGAGGCCGGAGGAGAATGGTGCAAGTATTATTGGCGATATTACCATAGAGGAAAAGAACAGGAAGAATGAATTTAAGAGAATCAACTGTCGTGATGATGTTGGAGATGCGGGATATAATATACCATATAATGTAGAGGAGGAAAAGGTCAGGCTCATATCACACGATGCAGATATGATTGTAGCTCTGGAAACGGGAGGAATGTTTGACAGACTTGTGGAAAACAAGTTTGACGAGGATTTCAGGGCAATACTTGTCCATCTTAAGGGGCAGCCAGCTAGAAGCACAAGAAGGATGCTCAAGAGGATGAATGAGGAGATGGGTCTTCCCGTATATATCTTCACAGATGGGGATCCATGGTCGTTCAGGATATATGCGTCAGTGGCATATGGGGCAATAAAGACTGCACACATTTCACACTGGCTTGCAGTTCCAACAGCTGAATTTGTGGGAATTAGTGCTTCAGATATACTCAATTATGATCTTCCAACAGATAAATTGAATGACAAGGATATATCAGCATTAAATTCTGAACTTCAGGACCCAAGATTCCAAAACGAATTCTGGAAATCAGAAATTGAGACGATGCTTAAAATAAATCAGAAAGCTGAACAACAGGCTCTGGCCAAATATGGCCTGAATTTTGTAACTGATACATATCTTCCAGAGAAACTTAATCTGAAGAGATGATCATTTTTAACAAAAATATTATACACTCAAAACATAATGAGTTAGTGAAAGGATGAACGGTTCTTCAGTAAGCAATCAAATGAGAATTGCAGTTGTGCAATTCAATTCCGGAAAAAGCAAGGAAGAAAACCTGGACTTTATAAAGGGAAAAATTGACAAATATTCTGGAAAACAGGATCTGGTTATATTTCCTGAATACTCTATGATCAAGCCAGATTTCAATGACAGAAACTATATGATTGATGTCTCCGAATCTATCACTGGACAATTCGTTGAGGAAATCAGAAGTATGACTATGAAAAGAGAAATAGCTGTAATTGGAAATTTTGTGGAGAGCAGGGGTCAAACTGAGAAACCATTCAACACATCATTTGCCATAGACAATATGGGTATTCTATTTGGAAAATATCAGAAACTCCATCTATTTGACTCCTACGGATATATGGAATCGAAGGTTTACAATGAGGGTCTCAGAAGACCAGAAGTCATTTCCCTTAATGGCATTCCACTTGGTATGGAAATCTGTTATGATATAAGGTTTCCGGAACTGTCCAGATTATATGCGCTAAAGGGTGCACAGATGATAACCATTCAGGCTGGATTCTTTAAGGGAGAATACAAGCTTGAGACATGGACTGCACTGCTGAAAAGTATCGCAATGACAAATGGGGTTTTTGTTGTGGCTTCTGGACAATCAGGACCAGAATTCATAGGACATTCAACAGTGATTTCACCGGCAGGAAAGGTAATCGAAGAGCTGGGCGAAGATGAGGAAGATATTACTGTGAAAATTGATATGTCAGAAGTGACTTCATACAGAGAAAACGTAAAGGTTCTCACTGCAAGAAGAAGAGATTTTTACGATATATCCGGTTTCTGAATAAGTGCCTTAAGTATTTTCCTAAATTCATCTATATTTCTCACAGATAATATTGCAGCAGTTTTTCCATTGCCTATATGTATGGTAAGGCATTCCGGACATTCCACAAAGCCATATTCATCAGTAGCTTCATCACCGGCAATCAGGCACTTTCTATCATTCCGCAGGGCTCTTATTGCCCTTCCCTTATTCACTCCGGGAACCTTAAGTTCTATTAGGTTTATCCCATAATATATCTCCAGCCCATACTCCTTTCCAAGGATTTCTGCCTGTTTTATATATTCAGGTTTTAGGCTATCTGGCACCAGTCCAAGGTGAATCACGAACCCATATGGCTTCCTGTATGTTCTCACACCACTTCCTTCTGGGAAGCGAACTTCATTCTCAAGTTTCCTGAAAGTATCAAAATATTTTGAAGAATTTTCAACAAACTCGATGGTTTTTCCCTTAAGATCTGCGAACATTCCATGAAGATAAACGTAGTTAAGGTTCAGATTTATGAATTTCTTTAGATCTTCAAGGGTTCTACCTGAAATTATATAAAGCTCATACAGCCTATCTATTTCTTTAAGGATTTCTCTTAATTCGTTATCCGCAAAGCAGAGTTCTGGATCCATGATTATGGGAACAAGAGTACCATCATAATCCAGAAATATCTGTGAGCCTTTTTCAATTCCCGTAAGGTACTTTTCAATGTCTTCTGTAATCAATCAGTTTTTCACCAGCGTTCCAAGAATCCTGTTGGCCCACCATCTATCGTCGTGTTTTCTCAAAAAATCTTTCATGCTTCGCAATCTTCTAAGAATTTCACTATCTGGCATTCTCATGGCCATAGCAATCTTTTCTGATACATCATCATCTGAGTTGGGATTTGTCTTTATTGCTCCTCTTAGATATTCCGAAATCCCAGCAAACTCAGAAAGGATTAGAACTCCTTTCTTTGAAACTGCCACGTACTCCATTGAGACCAGGTTCAGCCCATCCTTCATAGGTGTTATTAATGCTATATCACCCCAGCTATAATAGGTTTTAAGAATGTCCGAATTTATCTTTCTATACATGTAAACAATTGGAACCCAGTTAAGGTTTCCATAAAGACCGTTTATTCTTCCTACATTCATTTCAAGTTTTTCCTTTAGCTTTTCATATTCTTCCACACCAATCCTGCTTGGCGTTACCATCATAAGATAAACAAATTTTTCCTTGAATTCAGGATATTTCTTTATAAACATCTCTATGGCATTAACTCTTTCCACGAGTCCCTTTGTATAATCAAGCCGGTCTATGGAGAATATAATCTTTTTATCTTCAAAAGGTCTCTTACCAGATTCAATCTGTTCATGAGAAAATGATTGATAATCTATTCCAAGTGGAAAGGTAAACGTTCTTCTTTCAAGTTCTTTGTCATAACCCACCACTCTTTCGTAGGAATGTCTGAAATTTGTTCTGTATTTTTGCGTATGAAAAGTGATGCTATTGCACATTGATATGCTTTTAACTATATCTTCCCTTTCAGGGAGGATGGTGTAGAATTCACTTGAGACCCAGGGGATATGCCATGTAAAGAGAAGTTTATTCTTCACACCCATATCTCTCAGGTACTTCGGTACAAGTGATAGCTGATAATCGTGAACCCATATTACATCTTCAGAAGAAGCAGTATCTTTGATAACCTCTGCAAACTTTCTATTTACATGTCTGTAATAACCGTAAGCAATTGAATCGTGTTCTATCTTTTCCCTGAAATAGTGAAACAGTGGCCAGAGTGTACTGTTTGAATAGTCATCATAAAATCCTTTTTTTTCTCTGGGATTTAGCAGTATTCTTTTAATTCGATAGAGACCATTATTTTCATCCTGATACAGATGGTCAGCGTTTCCATCACCCCAGCATATCCAGGTTCCCCTATCTCTCTCTATAATTTTCTTCAGTCCTGTGGCTACACCCCCTACATTTTCCTGCTTAATTATGCGGTTATTTTTTTTCTCATAGGAATAGGGACCCCTGCTTGTAACCATTATCACGGACACAGAGTTAAAAGGGTTTGAGAGTATAAAAATCTTCGGCTAATTATGAAATCCTTAGTGGAATGATAAATATGAAGAAGATGAGATTACGTTGAGAAAATAGGACATACTATGAAGGAAGGACATATACAAAAACCTTAAAATAGACCTGATATATATCTGAGTGTGACGGTCATAGTGACGGGGTAACACCCGGTCTCATTCCGAACCCGATGGTAAAGCCCGTTACGTATCACGTGTGTACTATGTTCCGCGAGGGCATGGAAAGCGTGGTTCGCTGTCACTTTTTTGTTTTTCAAGGATTTTATATTTAGATATAAGTCTTTGTAACTTTATAGGTTCCAAAACAAAATATTTTAATACTACTCTACATTAGTTTGTGTTAATGAATAACATTGCTAAGTTCATTATGCTGGTGATCCCATATGTTTTCATGACTGTGGGTTTCACTATATATGATAGGGTTCAGCCTGAAATTGGTGGATGGCCATTTTTCTACTGGTATCAACTGATGTGGATTTTTATAGCGGCCATATTCACTTTCTCGGTCTATACAATCGAAACTCGTGAGCACAAAGCAAGAGGTGCTGCCTAATGGCGTACTTCAATACTATTGATTATGTTTTGTTCTTTGTGATGGTTGCTGTAGTGCTCTTCGCAGGATTCATGGCATATTTTTGGAGAAAGCCAAAAACAATGTCAGATATGAGTGAGTGGGGTCTAGGAGGAAGCAAGTTTGGAACCATTGTAATATGGTTCCTCCTAGGTGGTGATCTTTACACTGCCTATACATTGATAGCTGTTCCTGGAGTCGCATCTGACAGTGGTGCACTTGCAATGTTTGCAATTACATATGGTATAATGATATACCCAATAGTATATGCTACAATGCCAAGGCTCTACTCTGTATCCAAAAAGAGAGGTTATATAACTTCATCCGACTTCGTCAAGGATAGATTCAACTCCCGAATGCTTGCAATGTTGATCGGTCTAACAGGTGTGGTCGCTGAACTTCCATATATAGCACTTCAAATTGTGAGTATAAAAGCAGTTCTTACTGTAATGAGTCTGCCTGTTACCTACACTTTAATTATAGCCTACGTCCTTGTTGGACTGTTCACTTTCCTAAGTGGTTTAAGGGGGCCAGCACTTACTGCAATTCTGAAGGATGCAATCATATGGGTCGTGGTTCTAACGGTAATAATCTATGTTCCTTACAGGCTTGGAGGCTTTGGAAACATTTTCCATCAGGCTTCCATCTTATTCGGGACAAAAACTGTAGCAAACCCACACCCAAATGCTAATGCACCTCTCTTTGAAAGTCCTACCCTGGCTCTTGGATATACAACTCTTGCACTAGGATCCGCTCTGGCATTATTCCTGTATCCTCACGGAGTCACCGGAACTCTTGCATCAAAGGATGTAAAAACCATAAAAAGGAACTCTTCTCTTTTACCACTTTATAATGTGCTTTTATTGATTGTTGCTGTAATGGGAATAGCTGCAGTTGTTGCAAACAATGGCGTATTCTCATCGGCTAACTCATCTTTTGCCATACCAGACCTCATAAAAGACATGTTTCCATCACTATTTACATCATTTGCATACGCAGCAATTGTCATTGGAAGTGTGGTACCAGCATCTATAATGGCCATAGCTTCGGCAAACCTGCTCACAAGGAATGTGTATCTTGAATATATAAATCCTAAAGCATCTTCCAGAACTCAGGCATGGCTCTCGAGAGTTCTTGTACTTGTTGTAATCATTGCATCAATAGCATTCTCCATAGTCCCTGCTGCCTCAGCGAACATCGTTTACCTGCAAACCTTTGGTGGAGCATTCATCCTTCAAACACTGCCAGCAGTTTATATCGCCCTATATACAAGGAGATTTAACAAATGGTCTATTGGTCTGGGATGGATAGTTGGTCTATCCACAACTCTTTACCTGCTATTCTCCCTGAATTTTGCAGGGTCTCTGTACAAAACATTTGACTACATGTATGTTGGAATAGCTGCACTCTTACTGAATCTGCTTACGGTTTTTGTTGTCCATTTCATTTTCAGGCTTCTGGGCAAAGAAAAGGACGAGGGAATCATTGAAAATTCAGAATTAGTTCCAGACTACTAATTTTAAAAATTTTTTAACATTTTTTAATTTAAGCTGTTGGAGTGGTAGTTCTCATGAAAAGATCACTCTGTACTTTCCTTTTTAAGTCTCCAAGCTGGTCAGGTCTAAAAATTCCGTATTCAGTAATATATCCTGAGACATACCTGTTAGGCGTTACATCAAAGGCGGGATTCCTTGCCTTGCTGTTTTCCGGTCCAATTTTTTTACCATTTACAACAAGCACCTCTTCCTGATCTCTCTCCTCTATGGGAATTTCATCCCCAGTTTTTAGATTGAAGTCGAATGTTGTCCCTGGTGCTGCAACGTAAAATGGAATACCATTCTCCTTTGCAAGAACTGCTTTCTCATAGGTGCCTATCTTGTTTGCAAAATCCCCGTTTGCACAGATCCTGTCCGCACCAACAATTGCCAGATTCACATCGCCCTTCTTCATGAAATATCCAGCTGCATTGTCTGCAATTATGGCATGATCGATTCCTTCCTGCTCCAGTTCCCATGCGGTCAGCTTTGCCCCCTGAAGCCTTGGTCTTGTTTCATCTACAAAAACGAATATGTTTTTGCCACTTTCCTTTGCGTATCTCATAGGAGCAAGGGCAGTCCCCCAGTCTACAACTGCAAGGGCTCCTGCGTTGCAGTGTGTTAGAATCTTTGACCCATCTGCTATCAATACGTTACCATATTCTCCTATCTTCTTGCACCTTCCACTTACCTCTTGACTGTATCTCTCAGCTGCGTGAATATCAAATCCATTGCTCTTCATGAAATCTATGGCCTTGAACAGGTCATAAGCAGTTGGTCTCGTCTTTCTTATCTTTTCAACTGCCTCTTCCATATTTTCTCCCTTGATCTTTGCAAGGGCGAGACCATAGGCAGCAGTAACACCAATAGCCGGGGCACCCCTTACAACCATGTGTTTAATTGCATATGCAATATCATCTGAATTTTTAGCCCTGTAAAATTCGATCTTTTCAGGAAGGTTCCTCTGCTCTATCAGTACAACTTCATCTTTCTCAAACCAGACTGACCTGAATTTTCTCTCTTCACCATCAACGTTAATCTTCATTGAAATCAACCTAATATTTCATTTTCCTATTAAACACATTGTCCATATTTCACTATCTAATTCATTACCAGATCTTAATCTTCCTGAATCTTGAGTTTTTCTTTGAACTTAGATTACTGAATACGTTCTCAAAATCCTCATGGACCTTTGCTGGAATTTCCGCTCTTATCTTTGCAGGTGAGTGAGGATCATTTGATATTTGATATCTCAACGCATCTTCCTTTACAGATTCTCTCCAGCTCTGAGCCCATCCAAGAAAGAATCTCTGCTCAGGGGTCAGTCCATCTATGTTCTTTCTCATTTCAGGGTTTTTGCTCAATCTTCTCTGGAGTGCTTCGAATGCAATACTTACCCCTCCAAGATCTGCAATATTCTCACCAAGGGTAAGTTCTCCATTAACCTTCAGTCCCGGTAACACCTCCAAACTGCTGTAAATGTCGACGACTTCCTTTGCCCTATCCATGAATGCCCTGTCATCGTCTTCTGACCACCATTCCTTCAGGTTTCCATCAAGATCAAACTTTCTACCCTCATCGTCAAAACCATGGGAAATCTCGTGAGCAATTGTACCTCCAGTAGCTCCATAATTAACGGCGTCATCCATATCTGGATCGAAGAAGGGTGGCTGGAGAATACCTGCCGGAAATACTATCTCATTGTCCGTTGGTGAGAAATAGGCGTTTACTGTTGGTGGTGTCATCCCCCAAAGTTCCCGATCCACATCCTTTCCAGCCCTTGATGTTTTTCTGTTGAATTCAAACTGGTTGCATCTCAAAACATTTCCTAAAAAGTCATCGTTTGTTATTTTTATTGAAGAGTAATCAATGAATTTAGAAGGGTAACCTATTTTAGCTCTGAATTTACTAAATTTTTCCAGGGCTTTCTCCTTTGTTTGTTCTCCCATCCAGGGAAGACTCTTAATCCTTTCAACAAATACTTCCCTTAGGTCCTCTACCATATCGTGCATTCTTTTTCTGGATTCTTCTCCAAATTCTCTGTCCACATAGAGTTTCCCGAGGGCTTCACCCATTGTTTCGTCTACTATGAAAACAACCTTCTTCCATCTCTTCTCCATCTCATTCTGTCCTAGAAGTTTCTTGCGGAAAAAGTCAAAATCCTCTTTTTCTACCTCTTCATGAAGGTATGGAGCGGCAAAATGAAGAACTTTCCACGTAAGATATTCTTTCCATTCTTCCAGAGAATATTGTTCTTTCAGCAATGAAAGTCCTTTGAAAAATTCAGGTTGCCCTACTATCAAGTAATCCATTTTATCAAGTTCAGTATCCCGTAAATATCTTCGCATGTTGATATTACCGAAAATTTTGTCAGCATCTTTCATTTCTACCCTGTTGTAATTCCTTTCAGGATCCCTCAGTTCAACAGGTCTTCTGCTTGCCCTTGCCATTTCTGTTTCTATATTCATTACAGTTTCTGATATTTTTTCTGCCTTTTCTTTTTCAACCCCGTTAAGTTCAAACATTTTTTTTAAATGTGCTTTGTACTCAATTCTTATTTGTTTAAAATTATCTTCAAGATAATAATCCCTGTTGGGAAGTGCCAATCCTCCCTGATTAAGATACACTGCGTATTTGTTGCTCTGCTTCTCGTCATTATCCACTTCCAATCTAAAAAGCGCTCTTATTCCTGATCTGTGTAAAAAGGCTATTATTTCTGGAATATCCTCCTTATCTTTCATTTCATTTATTTTATATAGTATTTCTTCCAGTGGTTTAAATCTCAAACTATTTATTAATTTCAAATCCATGGCTGAAATATAATATTTCCCCAGCTGCGCTTCAAGGGCCTTATCTTCATGGCAACTTTTTTTGGCGCATTCTTCAAGTATCTTACCAAGTATAAATCTGTTCCACTCTATAAGTTCCCAGGTTGCCCCCCACATAAATTTATCTTCAGGTATGGGATGGGTATCAACCCACTTTCCACAGGAATATGTAAAAAAATCATCTATGGGATCCACGCTCTTATCTAAAAATGAAGTGGAGAAGACTGGTTTTTCAGGTCTTTCATCATCGCTTATGGGTTTTATTCTTTCAAAAAGGTCTTCGGTTTTCACTATCTGGCATAAGGAAATGGTAAAATAAATTTACTAATCTTAGATTCAGGGCAATAGAGTTTGCATAAGCCTATATTCATCAATTTACTGGTTTGTCATGATTCCTGCGAACGGAATAAAATGGTAGATCAATCACTTTTCTCCCAGAAGAGCAGGCTTATTAGTTAAGCTTTTATGCTAAAAGGTAATGATACTCTGTATCTAAAAAGGTTTAAAGTCAGCATGCAGTACTTTAGGGATTCTATGGGTTTTCACGTGCAGAATATTGCCAATTATAAAGAATGTTTATATTGGAAAAAGTTATTCACATCGCCGGCAAAATTAAGGGCCCATAGCTCAGCTAGGTAGAGCATCTGGCTTTTAACCAGAGGGTCAGGGGTTCGAACCCCCTTGGGCCCGTTAAGAGGGATAAAAATGAGTAAATTTAACGTGTTGCACCACGAATTGGTCCCAGAACATTATTTGGTAGAGGAAAAGGATGAGGCTGCTATTTTAAAGAAGCTACATACAGAGAAAGGAATGTTGCCCCATATTAACGTCACAGACCCTGCTATTAAAGCACTAATGGAGATTCATGGGGATATTGGACCTAATAGAATAATTAAGATTGTTAGAAAGAACCCTAATGTAGGAATTACAGAATACTACAGGGTCACAACCAGTGAGGTTTTAAAATGAAAGAAATTGTTGAATCGTTTTTTAAGAATGAAAGTATTGTAAATCACCAGATTGACTCAATGAATGCATTTGTTGCAACCCCAGATAATCCAGACAGTTTAATGCAGAAAATAGTGGACGAAACTAAACTGTCAGATGATGATGAACCTGGAGTTATTACACTCGACAAGACAAAAACAGCAGGAAAAGAAATAAAAATATACTTTGGAAGACAGAAGGAGAGAGGCAGGTTCGTAGGAGATACAACCATAAGGGTTGATATGCCAGAAATTAAGGAAGCATCTGGTGCAATAAATCAGATAACACCCCAGGAAGCAAGGATAAGAGATTTAAATTATACTGCACCTATTAGTCTTAAACTCAGGGTATCCGAAGACGGCATAGAAAGAGAACCCGAAACCATTAAGATCGGCGAAATGCCAGTGATGGTTAGAACTAAAGTATGCACACTGTACGGATCAAATCTAGACAGGTACATTGAAAAAACAAATGGGGAGAAAAATAATGCCCCAATCAATGGAACCAGAAAACAGAAATTACAGTATGTGGGTGAAGATCCAACTGATTCAGGAGGATATTTTATTATAGGCGGAAGTGAAAGAGTCATTGTATCACTGGAGGATCTTGCACCAAATAAGATTCTCGTTGAAAAGGAAGAGAAGTATGAAACACAGGTTGAGATTGCCAAGGTATTCTCTCAGGCTGGAGGATACAGAGCCATGACTGCTCTGGAAAAGAGTAGAGACGGTGATATCAATGTTTCTATACCAAGCGTACCTGGTTCAATACCTCTTGTTATTCTGATGAAGGCTCTGGGTATGGAAAAGGATAACGAAATTCATGATGCAATATTTTCAGTAAGTGGAATGAACCCAATTATTTATTATAATCTTGAGGCCGCCAGAGACCCAAAGATTCACCCACCAAATGGTGTTGTTTTTACAGAAGATGCTATTAACTATTTGGAAAAGAGATTTGCTGCAGGTCAGGCAAAAGACTTCAGGGAAAAGAAAATTTCACAGATTATAGACAAATCGCTCCTCCCACATCTTGGTGACAAGATTGAGGATAGATTCAAAAAAGCGCTTTACTTAGGTAGAATGGCAAGATCATTGCTAGAACTTAATCTTGGAATTAGGAAAGAGGATGACAAGGATCATTTATCAAACAAGAGGGTAAAACTGGCAGGGGACCTTATGGACGAACTTTTCAGAAACGCTTTTCAGTCCGTTGTTAAAGATTTGAAATATCAGCTTGAAAAGACATATAACAGAAAGAAAGGTTTGAGAATCAAACCAGCCATAAGGCAGGATCTTTTAACACAAAAAATACTCCACGCCATGTCTACAGGAAACTGGATAGGTGGAAAAACCGGTGTATCCCAGCTTTTAGATCGTGTTTCAAATGTTAGCACACTGAGTCATCTGAGAAGGATTATTTCTCCGTTAACAAGATCACAGCCACATTTTGAGGCAAGAGATCTTCACCCAACTCAATGGGGTAGAATATGTCCTAACGAAACACCTGAAGGACAGAATTGCGGACTGGTGAAAAATGGTGCCCTTTTGATGAATATATCCGAAGGAGCGGAACCCCTTGACATAGTGGAATTCCTGAATGCTAACGGAATCAGGGAACCGACAAAGGAAGAAGGAAGCATGGGGAGAGTATATATCAACGGCGATCTGGTTGGGTACCATGAAGATCCAATTGGACTGACAAACACCATCAGGAAGACCAGAAGAAAAGGGGAGCTATCATCAGAGGTTAATGTAAGATATGATGATTCTACAAACGAGGTAATTATAAACTGTGATAGGGGAAGAATTAGAAGGCCATTAATTGTAGTTGAAGATGGTAAACCGAACATATCAAGAGAAACTCTTGAAAAGTTAAGATTGGGTGATATGGAACTAAAGGACCTTACATCCATAGGGGCTATTGAATGGATTGATGCTGAAGAGGAAGAAAATCTTTACATTTCACTATATGCCTATGACTTCCCGGAAAGATGTCCAAGATGCGACACTCTTCTTTACAGAGGTATTGTAGAATGGGTCAATCAGGGAGAGTCAAAGATAAAACTGATGTGCCAGAAATGTGGTAAGGAATTTGATGGAAAAACCTTACTGTCAAAGGAACACACCCATCTTGAAATTGATCCATCAATGATTCTTGGAGTCACCGCATCAATGATACCATATCCTGAGCACAATTCATCACCAAGAGTCACCATGGCATCTGCGATGACTAAACAGAGTATCGGCTTATCAGCAACAAACTTCAGGACAAGAACAGATACAAGAGGACATTTCATGCATTATCCTCAAATCCCAATGGTGAAGACACAGGTAATGGATTATGTGCATTACGATAAAAGACCAGCAGGACAGAATTTTGTGGTTGCCATAGTATCATACCAGGGATACAATATCCAGGATGCTATTGTTTTCAATAAATCTGCTGTAGAGAGGGGTCTTGGAAGAAGTAACTTCTTCAGAACATATACTGCCGAAGAAAGAAGATACCCTGGAGGACAGGAGGATCGATTTGAAATTCCAACACATGACGTAATGGGAGCTAGAATGGAAAACTTCTACATGAATCTTGATCAGGATGGTATTATAAATCCTGAAGCCTATGTTGAAGGTTCTGATGTACTTGTTGGAAAGACATCACCACCAAGATTCCTTGAAGAGGGAAATGAGAGGCTGGGTCCACAAAAGAGGAGAGAATCATCCATAACAATGAGGCCAAACGAAAACGGATATGTGGATAATGTTATACTAACTGTATCAGAAAGCAACAGTAAAATTGTTAAGATTAAGGTGAGAAGTGACAGGATTCCAGAGCTTGGAGACAAATTTGCATCCAGGCACGGGCAAAAGGGTGTAATCGGGGCACTTATTGCCCAGGAGGATATGCCATTCACAGAATCAGGAATTATCCCTGATATTCTCATAAATCCACATGCAATTCCTTCAAGAATGACCATTGGTCATATACTGGAAATGATTGGGGGAAAGGTTGCCTCAATGAGGGGAAGTACTGTAGATGGTACAATATTCAAGGGGGAACCGGAACAGTCCCTAAGAGAAGAGCTTCTGAAATATGGTCTTACCTATGACTGTACTGAAACAATGTATGATGGAATAACTGGAAAGAGACTGGAAGCACAGATATTCACTGGAGTAATATATTACCAGAAACTTCATCATATGGTTGCAGGTAAATTCCATGCAAGATCAAGGGGACCGGTTCAGATACTCACCAGGCAGCCAACAGAAGGTAGGTCAAGACAGGGAGGACTGAGATTTGGTGAAATGGAGAGAGATACCTTAATCGCACACGGAGCCGCCATGGTTATAAAGGACAGACTTCTTGATCAGAGTGATGGCACAATACTGTATGTGTGCGGTAACCAGTCATGCGGTCATATTGCAATTATGGATAGGAGAAAAGGTACTTTGAGATGCCCGGTTTGTGGAAATACTGGAAATATACATCCAGTTGAAACAAGCTATGCATTCAAGCTGATGAGAGATGAACTGATGTCAATGGGTGTAATGATGAGATTAATACTGGGTGATCTGAAATGAATAGTTTTATTTCAAAGAGAATAAACAATATTCAATTCGCCATACTATCACCAGATGAGATAAGAAAGATGTCGCAGGTCAGAGTCATAACTGCTGATACATATGATGATGACGGATATCCAATAGAGAGGGGTCTGATGGATCTCCATATGGGTGTAATAGAGCCGGGACTAAAGTGTGCAACATGTTCAGGGAAAGTTGATGAATGCCCTGGACACTTCGGACACATAGATCTTGCGATGCCTGTTGTTCAGGTTGGATTTGTAAAGGAGATTAAAATGTTCCTGGATGGAACATGCAAGAACTGTAGCAGGGTAAAACTGACCAACGATGAAATGGAAGCATATGGAAGAAGACTTTCCGAAAAGAAACTTGAGGAATTTGATCCTGAACTCCTCACTCTAATAATCAAGAAGAATCTTGATCAGGCAATAAAGAGAGAAGTTTGCCCACACTGTGGCTTCAAAAATCTTAGTGTAATACTGGATAAACCCACAACATTCAGAGAAGGGGCAAAATCTGGCGGTGCAGCAGAAAAGAAAATCACACCAAAGGAAATCAGGGAAAGACTGGAAAAGATTCCTGATGACGATCTAATATATTTCGGACTCAACAAGGATTTTGTTAGACCTGAATGGATGATCCTTACTGCTCTTCCTGTTCCACCCATAAACGTAAGACCATCCATAACACTGGAAACTGGAGAAAGGAGTGAAGATGATCTAACCCATAAACTGGTTGATATTATAAGAATCTCCCAGAGATTAAGGGAAAGCAGGGACAATGGATCCCCACAGCTTATTATTGAGGATCTGTGGGACCTTTTGCAGTTCCATGTTACAACATATTTTGACAACCAGACCGCGGGTATACCACCTGCAAGACACAGATCCGGAAGGCCGCTCAAAACACTTGTACAGAGGATGAAGGGTAAGGAGGGAAGGTTCAGGTCTAATCTATCCGGTAAAAGGGTAAATTTTTCAGCAAGAACTGTGATATCCCCTGAGCCATTTCTATCCATAAACGAGGTTGGAGTACCTGAGAAGGCAGCAAGAGAACTTACTGTGCCAGTTACGATAAACCAGTTCAACATTGATGTAATGAGGGAATGGGTTAAGAGAGGTCCAGCACCAACAAAAGAAAACGGTAATTACGAATCTGGTGTGAACTACATTCTCAGGCCAGATGGAAGAAGGGTAAAGATCACAGACATGAATGCAGAGGACAACAGCCAGAAAATAGATATAGGCTGGGTAGTTGAAAGACAGTTAAGTGAGGGTGATATTGTACTGTTCAACAGGCAGCCGTCCCTTCACAGAATGTCCATGATGGGTCATACAGTAAGAATTCTTAAGGGACAGACGTTCAGGTTTAATCTTGCAGTATGTACCCCATACAATGCAGACTTTGACGGGGATGAAATGAATCTTCATGTCCTTCAAAAAGAAGAGGGAAGAGCTGAAGCAAGAATAATAATGAAGGTACAGGAACAGATAATGTCACCAAGATTTGGTGGACCTATCATCGGTGGAATCCATGATCACGTAACAGCATTATTCCTTCTTACTCATGGCAATCCCCTTTTCACAGAAAAAGAGACGATGCACATCATGAGTTATCTGCCAATGGATAAAGAGTTAAAACCTGTAAAGGAAGAGAATGGGATAAAATACTACTCTGGAAGGGATATATTTTCGGTCATTCTACCTGATGATTTTAACCTGAGATTCAGAAGCAAACTCTGTTCAGGAGCAAGAAGAACAGACGATGGTAGCCTCTACTGTGAATACGAGGAAAACCAGGAAGATATAGATGTGGTTATAATTGATGGAAAGATGATTCATGGGACAATTGATGAAACAGCCATATCTCCATTTGCAGGTAAAATTATTGATAAAATATACAGGAAATTTGGCTCCCCTGCCGCTGCAGACTTTATTGATAAGATGACCAGACTTGCCGTTGCGTTCATCAGTTTCAGGGGGTTCTCAACAGGCATTGGGGACTATGATATTCCAGAAAATGCAATCAGTGAAATAAGGGAAATAGCCTTAAAGGCAGAGAAAGAAGTAGATAATTATGTAACTGACTTCAAGGAGGAAAGAATGAACCCCAGGGAAGGAAAATCTATTGAAGAAACACTGGAAGAGGAAATCATGAAGGTTACAGGAGAGGCCAGAGATCAATCAGGGAAGATAGCATCTCAGTACCTGGGTCTGACCAATCCATCAGTTATAATGGCAAGATCTGGTGCCAGGGCAAAAATGCTTAACATATCAGAAGTAGCAGGAATGGTCGGACAGCAGTCTGTAAGAGGACAGAGACTTAACAGGGGCTATGACAGAAGAACACTGCCACACTTCAAAAAGGATGATCTAGGTGCAGATTCAAGGGGATTCGTGAAGTCTTCGTATAAGGTTGGACTGAATCCACTGGAATATTTCCTGCACAGTATTGGAGGAAGGGAAGGTCTTGTTGATACAGCAGTAAGAACTTCAAGAAGTGGTTACATGCAGAGAAGATTGATCAATGCATTCGAGGATCTTAAGGTGAATGAAAAAAGACAGGTAACAGACACAGTAGGTGAGATTATACAGTTCAAGTACGGGGATGATGGTATAGATCCCACAAAGAGTGAAAATGGAGAGGCACTGGATATAAACTACATCCTGTTCGACGAGGAAAACGGTGGTCAGTAATGAAGGTAATTCTTTGGAAGGATACTAAAAAGAACATTGATGTGCTTCTTGAAAAGTCTGGGAATGTGGCATATGCAGTCGATTTCCCAGTTTCTGAGAGCATTGAGGAAGCATACATAAGCGTTGACAAGAAAAGAGTCACATACAGGGCAAAAGTAGCATCAATCAGTTCCTATGAACAGCAGTCAGAAAAGAAGTCAAATGCAAGGGGCAAAAAGGGGAAAGAAACTGGAGAAGTCATACTAAAGAAGAAAACAGGTCTCAAAACAATAATTCTTCTTGAGTCACTGGAAGAATTAACACCTCCAATTCCATCTTCAGATTTCAATATGGGAAGGAACAAGATAAATTCAGTTGATTCTTACTATGAAGCAGATCTGGAAAGAATAGTGATAACGCAGAAGGAAAAATACTATTCAGATGTTGATAGTTCGGTAAAACAGCTTATAGAGAAAGAACTGGATAAGGGAACAGTATTACCACTGAGTATCGCCGAGAAACTTATATCACTAAAGAAGGAAAAGGGTGAGGAATTCTTCAAGAAGATTCTGAAAAGAGTTGAAAATGATCTGGAGGCAAGGCAGATAGATCCATTTGAGGCAGTTGGAATTATTGCAGCGCAGAGCATTGGGGAACCAGGAACACAGATGACAATGAGAACATTCCACTATGCTGGTGTCAAAGAAGTGGATGTTACACTGGGTCTGCCGAGACTTATTGAAATAGTTGACGCAAGAAGAACTCCATCAACACCTTCAATGGATATATTTCTTAAACCTGAATATGCCAAGGATGAGGATGCGGTCAGCAGGGTTATAAAGGATATTGAAAACACCAGCATCATTGATGTTGCAGATGTTATTACAGACACAGATGAAATGACAGTGATCATAAGGGCGAATAAGAAACTGATGGACAGGAGAAGAATAAAGCTTCAGGATATCATGGACGCAGTATCAGGTATAAAACTTATAACGGTCATTCAGAAGGAAAATGGAGATATTGAAATAAAGGCACAGCAGGAATCATACAAGAGACTGTACCAGCTACAGGAACAGATAAAGGTAGTGAACATAAAAGGTTTGCCAGGAATTAAGAGGGCCGTGGCAGTAAAAGAAAGAGATGGAACCTATAAGTTACAGACACAGGGATCAAACCTGAAGCAGGTCCTCGAAATAGAGGAAGTAGATGCAGTCAGGACCACAACAAATGATATAGTGGAAATTGCAAATGTACTGGGCATAGAAGCTGCAAGAAATGCTATTCTGAAAGAATCCCGTGACACACTAAAAGAACAATCTCTTGATGTTGATGAAAGACATCTGATGGTAGTGGCTGACATGATGACCTTTGAAGGTCAGGTCAGGGCCGTGGGCAGGCAGGGAATTTCTGGTAAGAAAAGCAGTGTTCTGGCAAGGGCCGCCTTTGAAATCACCGTGAAACACCTGATGAGAGCTGGAATAGTAGGAGAAACCGATCCGCTTACAGGAGTTGCAGAAAATATTATCGTTGGACAGCCCATAACTCTAGGTACAGGGGCAGTAGATCTGGTTTACAGGGGGAATGGACCTGATAAGGGTGAATAAACTTGGCTTCGAAAGGAATAGTTATTGACAACAGGATAATGGAATACAGGGCACTTTTTGAAAAGGTTGCCAGAGGAGTACAGCCAGAAGAATGCATGGAGAACGAAGACATGGTGGTGTTTATCGTGGGGGAAAGAAGAATGGCAGAAATGTTCAAAAGAAATCAAAATGTCATTCAAAACCTCAGGGAAAAGATAAACAAACACATTCTGGTTGCCGAGTATTCCAAAGACCTTCTCACATTTATCAAGAATCTGTATTTCAGATACGGGGTTAAGGAGATCGACATTTCATGGAAACAGGGTCAGGTTGACGTTCAGGTCGGTGTGGAATTATCTGAGGTTGGAAAGGCCATTGGCAAAGAGGGTAGAAACGTAAAACTCATGAAGGAAGTTGCATCAAGGTTTTACGAAATAAGGAATTTTGGGATTAAGCAGCCTGCCTGATCCTTTTTACCCATATTTTTAGTTTTAGAAGAAAAACTTCGGTTATAAAAGTAAATATACGGAAATCGTATGACATACTACAACATGAGAGGTTATAATGCCGTATAAGAATAATGACGATAATGAAGAAAATTTTACGAGAGTAATAGTTCCAAACAAGAGAAAGGGTGAACTCTATGGTATAGTTGAAAAGCTATCAGGTGGGTCCCATCTTTCAGTTATGTGTGAGGATGGCTACACAAGAACGGCCAGGATACCCGGCAAGATGAAGAAGAGGATGTGGATAAGGGAAAACGATCTGGTAATCGTAAAGCCATGGCAGTTCCAGACAGAAAAGGCTGATATTGTTTACAGGTATACTCAAACACAGGCAAATTATCTGAGCAGAAATTCTGCACTGCCAGAACTTATTAACATATTCAAATAGAGCAAGAGATGGAAGATAAAAGCGCACTGAAACAGCTCATTGACAGGGACGAATTCAATTTCAATGAGTTCATAGACGAAAAGACCGAAGGTCTTGTTTTTGACAAAAGAACCCTTGACAACATATATACTCTCTTCAAGCAGTTCAATATAAAATATGTTGACTATCCCATATCATCAGGGAAGGAATCACTGGTCTTTAAGGTGGAAGGAGAGAAGAAGGGTGTTGTGATGAAGATATTTAAAACATCAACACTGAGATTTCAGCATATAAATGACTATATAGATGGAGACCCAAGATTTGCAAAGCAGAGAAAATCAAGGGGATCACTTATATTCGTCTGGGCAAGGAAGGAATATGCCAATCTTCTGGAGTGCAGAAAATTTGGTATACGAACACCAGAACCCATGGCAGTGGAAAAGAACATAATCCTCATGAGTTACATCGGTGACAGGAGGTCTCCGGCAAAGAAGTTAAAGGATGTGAACGAGCAGGATATGCAGTTATATTTTAACGCATCAATGAACGAATACAGGAAGATGGTGGAAAAGGCAAAAATTATCCATGCTGATTTCAGTGAATACAATGTACTCTGTTACCGAAAGAAATCCTATATTATTGATATGGGTCAGGCTGTTTCATATAAGCATCCAAAGGCAAAGGACTTTCTTGTGAGGGATATGAATAATATGAAGGCATTTGCAAAGAGAAATGGCTTGGAATTTAATTTAGATGAGCCAGTATTTCCAGGTGAAAGAGATGAGTGAGGAAAGCGATCACATAGAAAATTCAATCAGTATAAGAATACCAAGAGACAGGATAGGTGCTCTGGTAGGTAGGGAAGGAAAAACAAAGAAAGACATAGAGGAAATGTCGGGATGCATTCTTGACATAGACTCTACGGATGGAGATATTCTGGTAACTGCAAAGGAAAGTACAGATCCACTGAAGGTAAACGCAACAGCTGAGGTAGTGAAGGCCATAGGAAGAGGTTTCAGTCCGGAAAGGGCATTCTATCTTTATAGCGATGGATTTCAGCTTGTGGTAATTTCTCTCAGGGAATTTGCAAGAAAAGGATCAAACAGGATCAATGAAATAAAGGGAAGAATTATAGGCAGGCAGGGGAAAACAAGGCAAATAGTTGAAGATATCACAGACTGCTTCGTATGCGTTTATGGTGATACTGTATCTCTCATAGGAGATTACATTTCAATGAGATATGCACTGCAGGCACTTCAGATGATAATCGAGGGAAAGAAGCAGAGAACAGTTTACACCTACCTTGAATCCAAGGCAAAGGAACTTAAGGCAGAAAGGATCGCAGAATCTTTCAGATAATTTCAGTTTTACAAATTTCAAATCATGATTTTTGGTGTACTCATTGAATACAGCATAAAATAGGCAGGATCACATTAATAACATATATATCCAAATAACAAATACGGTATAACAGCGGGGTGGGGTAGTTAGGAAATCCCGACGGGCTCATAACCCGTAGATCGATGGTTCAAATCCATTCCCCGCTATTGCGAATTTATGAAATCTATAAGTTCACTGAATGATTTCTTTCCATCAAATCTTATATTCACGAAGCCTGCTTCTTTTAGGGTTGAAAAAGTTGTCTTTCCAATAGGATAGGCAGGATTATCTAAATATCTACCACCAGTATACTGATTGAATAATTTGACCTCGAGTGGTGAAGTGAATATCAGGGCTATTTGTTTATTCTTTACTGCCCTGGCTATGTTATCTCTCTGATCGATATTCTCATATTTGTAAAGATAGAAGTTTTCACTGTAAATTCCTGCCTTCCTTAGATCTTCATTGAGCACACTGGAATGGGTCATGCCTCTAGGAATCAGTACCCTTTTTGGCTTATAATCCGCTATAAAAGATGCAAAGCCTCCAGAATAGGAATCACTGCATACCAGTGGATTGTTGACATATTTCATCAATTCTCTTGCAGTGGAATCACCAATGGAGAATATCATCATCTTTTCATCGATTTCACTGTATATACTGAAAAAATATCTGACTCCTGTGGAACTGGTGAAAGCAATACCATCAAACATTTCAAGATCCAGAGATTTTACATTATCAAGTTTTAAGATCCTTACTAAAGGTATATTCAGAACCTCTTTTCCCCTTATTTCAACCTCTTTGAATTTTTCTTCTGGTCTAAAGCTAATAATCACCATAATTCATTATCTCTTTTACATTTCTGGCGACCATTTCAGCCTCCTGTAAAGTTCTGACCTTAATCCTGATGGAAATCACATTTTCCCTGATATTTATATCCATATAGAGAAATTCAGTCTCAGGATTATACAGAATTCCATTTGGCACTGAGCAGCCCATGTTAAAAATGCCCGATATCCTTCGTTCAACATCCCATCTCTTTCTGGCAGTTGGATCTTCTGTGATCTTTATATCATCATAATTAGGGGAATCCTTCCTTGCTATTACAGCTATTATGCCCTGACCTGGAGCAGGAACAAAAATACTCTCATCAAGAATCTCATAATCTCTACTGGGATACATTCTTACCATTGCGGCCTCTGATAATACTATCCCATCGTAATTCCCATTATCCAGCTTATTTAACCTTGTATCAATGTTACCCCTAAGTCCGAATACATCCCAGTTCTTAGCATGTTTTCGAATCTGTTCTTCTCTTCTGGGTGACGAGGTTCCAATTTTCATCCTTCCAGTCCCTTCCAAATCTCTCCTAAAGACTATCACGTCATGATAATTTTTCCAGTCAAAAACAGAGACAACTTCAAGCTCTTTGTTCAAAATTGTCGGCAAATCCTTTCCACTGTGCACCGCACAGTCCAGATCCCCATTTAGCACCATCCTGTTTATTTCGTTAACAAAAAGACCCTGTCCACCAATCTCCTTTAGCGGTCTCTCCCTATCCATGTCTCCCTTACTTCTGATCTTAACAATTTCATGGTTTCCACCAAGAATATTGGTAAACATCTCAGTTTGAATTAATGCTAACCTGCTCTCTCTCGTTCCTATCTTCATTCATATCAAACTCCAGGGTGTACACCATCTTAAAAACAGCCATTTCAACCTCCTCTGGTGTATGTGCCATACCAACAAAAGACGCCTCAAACTGACCGGGTGAAAAATAGATTCCGTGCTTTTTGGAAAAATTAAAAAATTTCATGAACTTTTTTCTGTCTGATTTCAGAGCCGTTTCGTAGTTCCAAACCCTTTCTTCATTAAAGAATATGGTAAACATGTTATAGACCCTGTTTACCTGAACGCCCAGATCAGAGAAACTCTTCAATTTATCCTCAACCCACGTTGCCAGACTTATTGTATATTCATAATCTTTGTCTTTAAGGAAATTCAGGGTTGCCAGCCCAGATGCAACAGTAAATGGATTTGCGCTGAATGTTCCAGATTGATACACATTTCCTTCTGGGCTGATCCTATTCATTATATCTGCTCTTCCACCAAAGAGACCAACAGGCATTCCACCACCAATTATTTTGCCCATAGTTGTTAAATCTGGCTTAACACCTATTATGTCCTGATAGGCTCCGTATCTGAATCTAAATCCTGTAATAACCTCATCAAAAATCAACAATGCGCCATATTCTTCCGTGATCTCCCTGAGAAATTTCAGGAATCCTTTCTCAGGTCCAATTACGCCAAGATTGCCAAGAACCGGCTCCGTAATAACCGCTGCTATATCCTTTCCATGTAGTTTAAATAATTCCCTTATGGATTCCTCATTGTTGAAATCTCCCACAAGAACAGTTTTTGCAACTTCCTCCGGGATACCTGGGCTTGAAGGTGTACCGAAATTCAATGCACCACTTCCAGCACTTACCAGTACGTAGTCATGGGCTCCATGAAATCCCGCATTCATCTTAAGTATCAGTTTTCTGCCTGTAAAGGCCCTCGCCAGCCGGATTGCATGCATGGTTGCCTCAGTTCCTGAATTTGTGAATCTCATCTTTTCAATAGACGGAACAGCTTTTTGGATGATCTCTCCCAGTTCTATCTCATTTTCAGTGGGAACTCCTTCAGGGATCGTATTATCCAGCAAATACATTATTTCTTCAGCTATGGTGGTATTAGAATATCCAGCGAAATTTACACCAAAACCCATGCAGAAATCCAGATATTCCTTTCCTTCCACATCAAAAATTCTGGAACCAGAAGCACGTGAAAAATATGTTGGATATGGCTCATAGAACCTAACAGGTGAATTAACTCCACCAGGGAAAAGCCTGGATGCTCTTTTAAATAGATCATCGGAAAGCATGAAGGTATATTTTTTCCTATCAATTTATGTTTTTCATTTTAAGGCAATAGAATTTATTGATTAATCCAATTACTGAGAGATTTGAAAAATCTTGCAATGGAAGTTGAGGAAAAGGATGCAGAATCCTTCATAAAGAAAGCAAAAAGAGAAGGAAAATTAATCAGGAACCTGAGATCTCTGAAGGAAAATGGAAAGGTTATCATTCCAGTTAGAGAAAGGGTGCAATTTCAAAATGCAATATTATGTGAAAGAGATTTCTCCAGGAAAGAGGATGTCACAATACCTGATGTGATCAGCAGTATCATTGAAGATGGAAGTCAAAGGATCAGATGGCAGAGAATGGGAACTACAGTTGTATTCAGCAGGGATTATGACAAATTGGAAACGATCTCAAGAGTACTGGTAGAGAAGTCTATAGCAACGCAGGTGTACGTAAGGGATGGAAAAATTGAGGGTGAAATCAGAAAACCAAAACTCAGGCTTATTGCCGGAAAACCAGGCGATACAATGTATCTGGAAAATGGTGTTACCTTTATCACCAGCCCAGCTAGATTGATGATGAGCAAGGGAAACATAGTTGAAAGAGGTCTCCCATCAATCAGGAAGATAAATCCCAGAGCTGTGCTTGATATGTTTGCCGGTATTGGTTATTTCTCCTTACCAATTGCAAAACTTGAAAGTGCTGAAAATGTAACGGCAATAGATCTCAATAAAGAGGCTCTTGAATATCTGGAAAAAAGTGCAGCTTATAATGGGGTAAAGGATAGGATTATAACTCGCAACATGGACTGCAGGCTTTTTATTACGGAAGAAAAGTATGATCTAGTAGTCATGGGAAATTTCAAGTCAAAAATTTATCTTCCTGCAGGTCTATCTCATGTTTCAAAGAATGGGTTCATTTTACTTCATCACCTGGAACTGACAGGTAATATCAAAAATAGTGTGTACGATATTATGAAATCTGCCAGATACCTTGGGTATTTATTAATGCCATTGGACAGTCACATTGTGAAATCCTATTCCCCACATGTATGGCATATAAGTTCACTATTTCAGGTGATCTAGTTATCAGGTTCTATTAGAACAAACGTTAGATTTAAGGCATTTTTTTCCAGAAATAGTTTATTCTCGAATTCAGATAGAACACAACAAGGTTTAAAACCACCCTTAACATATTGCATTGAATAAAAATATGGCGGCAAGAAGAAAGTATACCCCTAAAAAACCAGGTCAGAACAAGAGGGGAAGGTATTACGGATATAATGATAGAAATGAAACACCCAGGCCAAAACGGATTAAAAAACTGGATATGAGGAAAAGCGAGGAATTCAATTTCATGCTATCAAAGGCAGTAGAATCCCTACCCGATAGCATAAGGGGCTCAATAACTGGTGGAATATATGCCATTGCATCCAGACAGGGAATCAGCGAGGCCAGGGATTTTGTTATAAAGAAAAAGGAAGAAGGTGTTCTTGATGAGGGAACCCAGAAACAGATATGGAATTTACTGAATGACTACTCAACATACAGATAAGGACTTCTCCGCAGCGCTGGAGGAAAAAGTGCTAAAATATACTGAAATAGAAAACAGGGCTCTTGAAGTACTTTCCATAAGCGTTCCAGAAAATTCACTTCTATATGAATTTGCCAAGAGCTCATTAGAGATGATATATTCATATTTCTCCGACGCGAAACATTTTCAGGAAGTTGGCGACTTAATAAATGCACTATCATGCCTCAACTATTCATATGGATGGCTGGATAGTGGGGTAAGACTTGGCATATTCAAAACTGATGGGGATTATAGGAAATTTACCTTTTACAAATAACCAAACTTTACAAAAAGAATATATATATTTTAAAGATAAGGAGCAACCGCAAGGGATAACATTTAAGCATGTTAAAGGACTGGTGAATTAATGCCTGACGAAAAAGAAAAAACTGATTTCCAATACATTGTAAGAATTGCAAGCATGGATCTTAACGGAGAAAGAGATGTAGTTCTGGCTCTGGCAGATCTCAAAGGTATCGGCATAAGATTGGCTGAAACCCTAACGAAAAAGCTAGAGATTGATGAAAGTATGAGACTGGGAGACCTCAGCGAGGAAAAAATAGAGGAGATAAGGGATTATATCGAATCTGAAGAGTATGAAGATATTCCCGCGTGGATGATGAACAACCGTTCAGATCCTGTAACTGGAAAAAATATGAATCTGGTTGGGAATGACCTCAATGTGCAGATTCAGGATAATATCAACACAATGAAAAAGATAAGATCATACAGAGGGATAAGACATGAAACCCATCACAAGGTGAGGGGTCAGAGAACCAGAAGTAACGGCAGGAAGGGACTGACAGTGGGCGTACAAAGGAAAAAGGAGTGATTTTGATTGGGAGATCCAAAGTTTCAGAAAAAATTATATTCAACACCAAGGCATCCTTGGGAAAAAGATAGAATAGACGAAGAGAGAAAGACTATAAATTTATATGGTCTGAAGAACAAGAAGGAGCTATGGAGAAGTCAGGCAAGTCTTGATTCCATACGAGCCCAGGCAAGGGAGTTGCAGGCAAGGACAAGAAGAAATGATCCTCTTGCCATAAAGCAGTTGAACCTTCTACTAGCACGATTGAACAGGTACAAAATATCCACAGGAAATGCATCTCTTGATGATATTCTGTCTTTGACCATAGAGAGCGTTCTTGAAAGAAGACTTCAAACAATAGTATTCAGGAAGAACCTTGCAAAGACCGTAAAACAGGCAAGGCAAATGATAACCCACGGTCATATATTAATGAATGGAAGACGAGTAACTGTACCCGGGCTTCTCGTTGAGGCAAGTGTAGAAGATTCCATAGAATACAGCGAATTTTCACCATTCATAGATGATAAACATCCGGTAAGGCTTGTGATAGCAGGCGATCAAAAGGTAGAAGATGAACCACAAGAGTCAGCAGAACCTGAAAATTCAGAGGAGGTAGAAAAAGTTGAATAAAACTGGAATAGCGCACATTTATTCCTCGCAGAATAATACAATCATACTTGTGACAGATCAAACTGGAGCTGAAACACTTGCAAAGGCAACAGGTGGAATGGTAGTCAAGAATGACAGAGATGAGTCAAGTCCATATGCTGCAATGAAAGCTGCAGATCTGATATCAGAAAAGTTGAAGGAAAAGGAGGTTACAGATCTTATAATTAAAGTAAGGGCACCTGGCGGAAATAGATCCAAAATTCCTGGTCCAGGGGCGCAATCAGCCATAAGGGCACTATCCAGAGCCGGGTTTAAGATTGTTAGAATTGAGGAAGTGACACCTGTGCCACACGACGGCACCAAGAAAAAGGGTGGAAAAAGAGGAAGGAGGGTTTAATGCCATCTTCAATCGAGCAAAAAATATCAATATTAGAACTCAGAGATAACTTTGCCAGATTTGAGATAACAAACATTACAGAAGGTACTGCAAATGCCTTAAGAAGAACTCTGATAAATGACATTCCAAAACTGGCAATTGATAAGGTAATTTTCAGGCATGGTCAGATCAGGGATTCTATGGGAAACGTATTTGACTCCTCACTGCCATTATTTGATGAGATTGTTGCACACAGGATTGGACTGGTGCCAATAAAAACAGACTCCAGGATGAACTTCAGGAATGAATGCTCATGTGAGGGTAAGGGATGTTCATTGTGCACTGTATCATATAACATAGACAAAACCGGACCAGGTGAGGTTTATAGCGGAGACCTTGTCCCATTCACAGGTAATGTTGAACTTAAACCTGTAGACCCCCTAATACCCATTGTTAAACTTGGACCAAAGCAGGCCTTGCTTGTAACAGCTGAGGCAACTATGGGAACAGCCAAAGAGCATGCAAAGTGGCAGGTAACTTCGGCAGTCTCTTTTAAGTATCACAGGGAGTTTGAAATTAACAAGGCAGATAATGAAGGATGGGAAAAAATCAAAGAAAAGTTTCCTGTTTCAGTTGTTAAGGAAACAAAGGAAACGATAACTATTACCGATGATTACCAGCAAAGAACTGTAATGAATTATATTAACACTGTAAATCACAGAACAGAAATAAACCAGTCAAAGCCTGTAAAAGTCTCTGAGGACAGAACAAGGTATGTATTCAAATTTGAAACAGATGGTTCGCTAACCGCCAGGGAAACATTGAAAATTGCACTTGAAAGATTACCAAAAAGACTAAACTTTTTACACGAGAGTATCGTAACTCCGGATTAGTTATATACAATTCTAACCTATACAGTATATGACATTCCTCAAAAATTTTATTGAAACCGGATCAGAGATAAGGGAGCATATTTCAACTTTAGAGAACAAGGAGCAGAGGATCGGGTACACTGGAATGGGTGCTGACGGAACTCTCACATCGAGACTGGACAAACTTGCAGAGGACAAGATCATAGAGAGAATAAATGATATAGATCTTCCGTTCAACATTATAAGTGAAGAAATAGGTTTTGTGGACAGGGGATATGACAGCAACATAATTATGGACCCACTGGACGGAACATATAACGCTGAAAATCAGATTCCTCTTTATTCCATGTCTCTAGCGGTTATGAAGGACGACTTTACATCGCTTCAGGAGGCATTTGTAATGAATCTTGCAACAGGAAACTACTTCTGGGCAACAAAGGGAAATGGTGCATACCGGAATGGATACAAGATAGAGAAGGCAGAGAGGAGGAGTCACGCCTCAGTTGTATATAACCTGGAAGAGACAGAAGTCCCTGAATTCTTAAAGAATGACATAACAAGAAAGAGAATTCTGGGTTGTGCTTCTATGGAACTGGCACTCCTCGCCAACGGCGCTCTTGACAACGTCGCATATCTTGGAAGGGAAAAGAAGTTGCGCAATGTAGATATTGCCGCAGGTGTCCTGCTGGTGGAGGAAATGGGCGGATTTGTTTTTGATGGCAATTTGAAGAAGATGAATATGGGCAAGGATGTGAGAGAAAGAAAGAACATGATTGCACTGTCTTCCTTTTACAAAGGTGAGATAGAGGAGCTTGAGAACAGATGAAGATTGCTTTCATAATAAAGAAGAACTGTCCCAGATGTGCTAAAATTGTGAAACGAATAGATGATATTCTCCCCCAGGAATGGGAAAGAATATACGAAGAAGAACTGAGGCCTTTCATTAAGGAAAAGGAATACAGACCACTGGATGAAATTGAAGCAGATATCCTTTTTACAATTGGAGGCGACGGAACTGTACTGCTTGCTGCTCAGAAGGCAAAAGGGGCAATACTTGGAATTAATATGGGGTCTCTCGGATTTCTGAGCGAGGTTGAAGTTGGAAAGGTAGAGGAGACAGTATACAGAATAATCAGAGGCGAACATAGGTTTGTAGAATTCATGCGTCTCGAGGTAATGGTAAATGGAGAAATCGTAGGATACGCACTGAATGAGGTTGTAGTGCACAGCAACAGAATTGCAAAGGTAAGGAATTTCAAGCTTTATCTTGATGGCTCATTCGTTGAAAGGACGAAGGCAGATGGCATAATTGTTGCCACACCTATTGGATCAACATCCTATTCACTGAGCGCTGGAGGACCTATTGTAATGCCCGCAACTCAGGCAATGGTGATATCATACCTTGCTCCAGTAACACTGAGGATCAGGCCAATGGTGGCGCCATCTACATCAGTGCTTGATATACTTGTGTCAGGTATTGATCAGGACTGCCTAATAATCCTGGATGGACAAAAGGAGGTCAATTTCACTTCATCAGATAAGGTAACAATCACAAGAGCATCAAAATCCTATAAGTTTATAACACTGAGAAGGGATTTCTATGCAAAGCTCAGGGAGAAACTGTTAAAAGATGTGGTCAATTAGATTCAGATTAATTAGAATGATAATGGAGGCATCCAAGGACACATATCCAATGGAATTTGGGGCGCTTTTAAAGGGTGAGCACGACGTCATATATGAAATTGCCATAATGCCCGGTACAATTCAGGGAGACCATCACACCATAATGTGGATGGGTAGCAAACCAGTAGATTTTACCATAATCGGTTCAGTTCATTCCCATCCATCTGGGGTAATAAGACCTTCTGATGCAGATCTGCATATGTTTCAAAACACAGGCCCAATCCACATGATAGTTGGTTATCCATACAGAGATACAGATTATAAATTTTTCAACAGAAAGGGTGAAGAGATAAAAATAGGAATAATCGGTGGAAATCAGATAGAATAAGAAATCAAATTCCAGGCTATACAGTTTAATAATTCAAAATTTAATTTAAGGGAAAGTTTCTTTCATCTATACATATTATCAAAAAGGGCCGAGCCTTCTGCCATTGCATCAAGTTTCATTAATGCAACTTCTTCTGAAACATTATCCAGACTTGAGAATGTTTCAAAACCACAATCTGTCCCTGCCATTACTCTTTCCGGACCTATTTCATCTATCTCTGCAATCCTTGCCAGCCTTAGAGCAACAGTTTCAGGTGTTTCCACGAAAGGAGTTTTCACATCAATTACACCAACTGCAATCTTTTTCTGCTTTGGCCATCCAAATTCATGGGCATACTTTCTTAAAATCATAGCATCACCCTCATGTCGTGGATTCGCAAGTTCAGCAACTATTACATTAGAATTTAAGGAAAGCAGTTCATTGAGGAAATTCTCCAGAGGAGGATCTATTTTGTGCGGAGCATTATAGTTTCCATAGCAATAATGAACTCGTATTCTCTCCGGATCTTTTCCCGATATTGCCATATTAATAGAATCTATCTTGGCCCTCAGGGCTGATTTCCTCTCTGTTTCCTCTGATTTCTTGTAATGTCTTTCATGAGTTAGATCGGGAGCATCTATCTGTAACTGGACACCATCTACTGATAATATGGCCTCATATTCTTTTGACATTTCTCTTGAGAGGTCTTCTATGAAATCAAAATAATCTCTGTAATATGTTCCAGGAGTTAAGAATTGTGCCAGTACCCCTGGAGATGGAGAATTTACAAAGACCTTAGAAACACCATTATCCTTCCCAATCTTCTTAAGATCCTTTGCCTCCATCATTGCCTTCTTCTGACCATTATACCATATCCTGCTATTCAGCTGTGGATGCCCCAGCAACTGTTCAGGGTTATTTTTGAATATATCATAAAGTGGATTTTTTGCAATTTTTAGCTCTTCAAGCATTGCATTCGAAACCATTGGTGAAACAATCTTTTCACTGTCAAAACCTTCAAATCTAGATTTGACAAAAGTTGTATATCCTGACTTTCTCTGTTCACCGTTACTTACAACAGTAAGACCTCTTTCATTTCCAAGTGGGTTTACCTGTTTCCTTACAACACTCTCCTCTTCCTTAAGAACAAGTTCCCTGAACTCTTCCGGGACTTCACCGGCACCAGTCTCCAGTAGAATACTCTTTATTTTTTCTGATCTGAACCAGCTACCAGTCATGGTCTTCTCTGTCTTCATGAGGTAGCAGGTATATATGTTTCAAAAATTTTTGTTAATTAATTATTACCCCTGTTAATTACATCTACTTATTCTTCCTTGATGCGAGAAGATAATCCTCATCCTCGTATTCCGAATAACCTATCAGTTCGTAATACTGCGATCTGGTCATAAGCTTATCTATAAAATTCCTCTGTGTTCCCTGCTTATGAAGATCACTATAAATTTGTTCCGTATTCTTTAGGATACTCCTGAATGCTGTTAGGGGAAAAATTACCATGTCATATCCTATCTCTTTCAATTCATCAACTGAGAGAAGTGGACTTTTTCCAAATTCTGTCATGTTTGCCATTAAATATCCGTTTACCTTCTTTCTCATTTCCTTGAATTCCTCTGGATTCTCCAGAGCCTCAGTGAATATAATATCCGCACCTGCCTTCAAATATTCCCTTGATCTTTCTATGGCATCATCAAGTCCTCCCACTGATCTTGCATCTGTCCTTGCAATCAGAGAAAAATTTGGGTCTTTTGATGCCTCTTTCGCTGCCCTGATCTTTGCAATAAAATCTTCAGCAGGAACAATTTTCTTTCCATTGAGATGGCCGCATTTCTTTGGGAGTTCCTGATCTTCAATGTGAATTGCTGCAACGCCAGCCCTTTCCATTAGCCTTACAGTTCTCATAACATTGAGTGGTTCGCCAAATCCTGTATCACAATCAACAATAAGTGGCAATCTGCTTATGGATGTAATATTCCCAGCTTCCCTTACAACCTCATCCAGAGTCGTTATTGAGAGATCTGGCAGACCCATCATGCCTGCTATACCTGAACCCGACAGATATATAGATCTGAAGCCCACTCTCTCCGCAATCAGTGCTGAAATCCCACTGTATACGCCTGGGATAGTAATGAAACTATTTCCAAGCATTTTTCTAAAATTCTTTGAAGAACCATTAATATTGTCTCTAAGCCTTGACATTTCTCAAGACCTCCATGAATTCCTTCATGCTTCTATTTTCAAAACTTCTTGCAAACTCAATTATAGAAGATGAACTGTCTTCGCTCATCACTCTTGTCCCTTTTTTCTTCAAGTCATCCCATGTGTAGGGCTTCTTATTATGACCCTTTGGTGCATCCATCTCTTCTTCGAAAACACCCTCATCAGTCTCCACTTTTATTTTCACAGGCAGGAATTCAGGGTACATTTTGTCGAACCTATCCGTGATCTTGAACTTCATTTTGTCAATAACAGATAGGATTTCTTTATCCATCAGCAGATCATTTTCGTAAGACTGAGGGGTTGGGTCTCCCTTTACAAGTGTCAATGCTATTATATATGGCATACTGTGATCTGCAGTTTCCCTTGTTTTTGGTCTTAATTTTTCCGGGTCCTTAATTATAATTGTATGCGCAACTGTAAATGTTTCAACTTCAACCTTCCTTATCTTTCCTTTCATCTTTTTTCTCAAATTAGATGCAACTTCAGCGGCGCTCATGGCGTGGTATTCAACGGGATAATTCTTTATCATGGTCTTAAGTATCCTGCTTTTGGAAAAATCCATATTCAAATTTCCTGAAACCTGTTTGATAAAACCCATTTCGCCCTCAAATATTGGTGCTGGTCCCGTAAAACCTTCCTGGGCAAGATTGGCTGCAAAAACACTGTTCCTGCAGGCATTTGCTGCAGTTGCTCCTTTCCACATGCTCAGTTCTCCTGCCCTTGTCTGCCTCATGCTTATATTGTTGTTCAGAGCTAGATTAATAGTATGGGCAAATCTTTCCTCACTGAGATCCAAAAGGTGTGCAAGCCCTGCTCCAGATGAAATACTTATATATGTTACGTGATCCCAACCCCTATCCCTAATTGAAACTGCATCAGATAATGCACACACAGTCTCATATGAAACTCTTGCAGCATCAAGCACCTTCTTTCCATCCAGTTCCTCACTTTCGGCCATGGCAATCAATGGTGGAATATTATCAGAGGGATGCAGGGCTTCTTTTGAAAGGTATGTGTCATTAAAATCCAGGTATCTTGTGGTTGTACCGTTGATCATTGTGGCAATCTCTACTGAGGCCCTATCTCTCGTGAAGAAGATTGTTGCATTCTTCTTTCCGGATGATGGAAGGAGACTTTTCTTCATTATTTTCACAGGCTCAGCCTTAAGTGCACCATACGAAGTGAAGGCAATATCTGCAACTCGCTTTTTCAACTCATCCATTTCTGAAGGTCCTGAAGGAGCTGACTTTCCCTGGGCCATATTCCATATTTCTGAAACGATTTTATCCATAAATGTAAATTGCCTGAGATTAGATAAAATATTGCTATTGTTATATGCCATCTGATTCAGTCAAGGAAGGACGGGAACTATTACTATAGCTCGCAACCTTTTTTGTATAATTTATGTCGGTTGTTATAAACAGATAGAATCGTGTTTTAAAATAAGATTTGATTTAAAGGATCGTGATAATTTTACATGGGTGTGTATCATGAAAAACTGATGCACCAAAATCGAGACTTTTAAGAAAACTCTTTAAAATTTCTTATAAATCTCAGATTAAGGTAATAATTTCATTTATTGTAAGCTCAGTCTCTTCTGGGTCTTCTTCTTGATGTGCTCTCTCTCCTTCTCGTACTCTGGCGTTTGTTATTTCCCGAGTCATATCTTCTACCACTATTTCTATTCCCCTGACTGCCGTACCCGTAGGATGGCCTTCTTCTCTGGTCACGTCTTGGCTTTGCCTCTTCTGCCTGTCCCTCCATGGGCAGTTTTGATATTTCGACGCCTGCTGTTCTCTTTATTCTGTTTATTAGGTACATTTCATCTGGCAGTATTATACTCATTGCGGTGCCGTCTTTGCCAAATCTTGCAGTCCTTCCAACTCTGTGTATATATGTTTTATCTTCTCTTGGTAGATCATAATTTATGATGTGTGTAATCTCAGGAATGTCAACTCCCCTTGCTGCAACATCGGTTGCTACAAGAAATCTTTCCCTCCTCCTAAACTTTGAAATGGAATCTTCTCTCTGTTTCTGTGATAGGTCTCCGTGAATCTGAACTGCCTTGAAACCTTCCCTTCTGAGCTTGTCGCTGAGGAATGATGCCCCATGTTTTGTGTTGGAGAAGATTATTGCCTTTTCCGGGTTGTAATCCTGAATATATCTCACAAGAAAATCAAGTTTATCGTGACTTTCAGAAATAATGTAATCATGCTTAATTGTAGAGGGAGTCATATCCTCGTCCTCTCCATTTATGTATTCTGATTCCTTCATGAACTTTGATGCTAGACCCTTTACGTCTCCAGTCATCGTTGCGGAAAATAGGAACATTCTTCTGTCTTTCTTCGTTGAGCTTATTATATCCTCAACATCATCATAGAACCCCATATCCAGCATTAGATCAGCCTCATCTAGTACTACTCTTTCAATGCTAGAGAGGTTCAGGTATCCTCTATCTCTCATATCTTTGATTCTTCCAGGAGTACCAATTATAAATTCTGGCCTGTTCCTTATTTCTTCCGCCTGTCTTGATATTGATGCTCCTCCATAAACTAAGGCTCCTTTTAATTTACATCCTGATCCCAGAGATTTAAACACTCCAAAGACCTGGATGGCAAGTTCCCTTGTTGGAACCAGTACTAGATTCATCAGTTTTCCCTTTGGTTCAGTGAGCTGTATCAAAGGTATCAGATAAGCTGCTGTTTTTCCACTTCCAGTTTTGGATTTTACCATGATGGATTTATCATTCAGGGCAACCGGTATTGTCATTGCCTGAATTTCAGTTGGTTCAATAAAATTTATCTTCTTTAATGATTCAAGCAAAGGTTTTTTCAATTCTAACTCTTCAAACGTATTCATTTGTGCACTCTTCTTTTAATACAGATATTTTTCTGTCTTTTTATACCATATCACTTGGTGTTATATTTAGATTAGCAGTCTTCCTTCAGGAAAAATAAGATGGTACACTGTATATACATTAAAAAGCCCATAGTGTGAGAGCGAAAGATTTCCAAGTGGAGTCTATATCAAACAAGAGACCGGCAAAAAAGAATATTCTCAAGTTTTAACCATTCTAAGAATCACTCTTTCCCTTGATATTCTGGCAATAAGTAGAATACAATTTCAAAAACATGAATAATAAACACAGGTTACGCTAAAAACACCCATAACCTCATATCAATCTTATAAGCTTTGAAATTTTTAAATTTACAGAATACCGACCAATCTCAGTAAATTAAATAATCAATACATTCATGTCAATATATGAAATTACTCATACTGGCAAAGGTTCCCGATGACATGAAGGAAGTTGCAAGAAAAATGGCAGAATCAATAGGGATGCAGGCAATCTTTGAAGAAGACGGGAATGACTGGAGTGATGTTGAAGCTCTTCTTTCCTTTATCCCAAAACTAAGGACGATGAATTCATATATTTCAAAACTACCAAAACTCAAACTCATTCAAACCCTTTCAGCAGGTGTAGATCTGCTTGATTTCAATCAGATTCCAGATAATATCACAGTATGTAGCAATGCTGGTGCCTTTGCATTGCCCGTTGCAGAACATGCAGTTTCCATGGCTATGGCGCTATCGAAAAATCTTTTATCAAATCACATGAAAATGAAGAATGGAGTGTTTAATCAGAGATCACCGAGCATTAAACTGGAGGGAAAAATGGCTGGAGTACTGGGTTATGGTGGAATAGGAAGAGAGATTGGAAGACTATGTAGAGGAATTGGAATGGAACTACAGGTAATCTCAAGAAAACCTGTAAGTGAAAATGTCTCTTTTTCGGGCAATCTGGATTCGCTTGACAGGGTGCTTCAAAGCTCAGACTTTGTATTCATAAGCCTTCCACTGAACAGATACACGAAAAATCTTATAACCAGTGATAAACTCAAAAAAATGAAAAAAGACGCTATTCTTGTAAACGTCGCAAGAGCTGCCATAATAAACGAACAAGACCTATATAATCACCTCAGGGAAAATCCAGAATTTAAGGCTGGTATTGACGTATGGTGGCAGGAGCCAATAACAACAGGAGAATACGAAATGAAATATCCATTTCTAGACCTGCCTAATGTCATTGGTTCACCTCATAACTCAGGAATAGTTCCGGATATTGACATCAATGCGTTTATGAGTGCACTCAAGAACGTAGAATTATGGATGAAGACCGGAAAACCCCATAATGTCGTTAGAAGAGAGGATTACACATAAGATTGATAAACCTTAAGTCTTAATCAGTTATTTTGTCTCATGATCCTACTGGAAGTAACTTACTACCCCGTTGGGGATGGAACATCGGCAGCTAAATACGTCAAAGCAGCAGTAAATGCGCTTAAGGAAACTGGCTTGAACGTCATTCCAGGTAGCATGTCAACTGTCATAGAAGGAAATACTCTGGATGAACTCTTTAGTGCCATAGAGAAAGGTGAGGAAAAAATAATCTCAATGGGTATTAAAAGGGTTGAAACAATAATAAAAATAGATCACAGGCTTGACAGTGAAAACTCAGCAGAAAAGAAACTCAGAGAAATTTCCTGAACGGTGCTCCGTAACTATTTTAATCAAATCGGGAACTAAAATATATCATATTTATGTCTGACTTTGTTTATACGAAAAATCAAAACAAAATTCATTAATACATACTGACATATGGTAAATAATGTTCAGCGATCATGTCCAGTCAACGGAAAAAATAAGGCTAGATAGGGATCAGAAGGAAAGCCTTTGGGACGCATTTTTTCAGGAATACCATTATTATGACAAAATAACAGAGTTGAGCTCCCATTATCCCGAACAGCGCAGTCTTTTCATATCCTACGAGGATATAGATGAATTCGATGTCGATTTCGCAACCTATGTTCTACAGAATTCTGAGGAGGCAATTGAGATAGCCATATCAAGGGTCAGGAAATTCATCTCCAATTCAGGCTGGAACTATCTCATTAAGGATTCAAATTCTATAATCATAAACATAAGATTGTATAATCTGCCTGAGCACCTTGGGATAGATATTAGGAACATACGAAGCATGAATGTTGGAAAGCTTCTGAGTATCACTGGAATTATAAGAAAAAATACAGAAGTTATTCCAAGACTTTACAACGCAGCATTTCAATGTTCTCTGTGTGGATCAAGAACTTTTGTACTGCAAAACAGGGGAAAGCTTGAGGAACCTGAAAGGTGCTCCAATGAGGAATGCCACGGAGAGAAACCAAAGGCGAGGTTTTCATTAATAATCGAAGATTCCCAGTTCATTGATACGGAAAAGATAGAACTTCAGGAAAATCCAGAAACAATAAATGGAGGTGCTCAACCACTGAGACTTACCGTTATAGTTGAAGATGATCTTTCAGGTAAACTATTCCCTGGGGATAGAGTTACAATGGATGGGATATTAAGAGCAGAGCAAAAAATCTATTCAGGTAACCTTCTGACTGAGTTCAATATATTTCTTTACGCAATAAACTTTAGAAAAACCACAAAAGAACTGGAGGAAATTAAAATCAGTGATGCGGAGGAAGAGAGCATAAGGGAGCTCTCAAGGGATCCTAAAATCATAGACAAGCTCGCGGACTCCATAGCACCAACAATCTATGGTCTTGATAATATTAAGAAAACTCTAGTTCTGCAGATGTTTGGGGGAGTCAGGAAATTCATGAAGGACGGCACCATAATAAGAGGTGATATACACATACTGATGGTCGGTGATCCAGGAACTGCAAAATCACAGCTTTTAAGGTATATGTCTGAAATATCACCAAGAGGTGTTATGGCAATTGGAAAGGGTTCCAGTGCAGCCGGACTGACTGCCGCCGCAGTGAGGGATGAATTTGGCGAAGGTAGATGGACACTGGAGGCAGGAGCACTTGTTCTGGCTGATAACGGATTCGTGTCCATAGATGAACTTGATAAGATGGATGAAAGAGATACTTCCGCCATGCATGAAGCAATGGAACAGCAAACTGTAACTATCTCAAAAGCAGGAATCATGGCAACACTTAAATCAAGGTGTTCTGTTCTGGCAGCAGCAAATCCAAAAAATGGAAGATTTGATGCTGAGGAGGATTTCATGAAGCAGTTAGATTTCCCACTCCCACTCATTTCAAGGTTCGATGTTATCTTCAAGCTTATAGACAATCCTGATCAGGAAAGGGACAAGAACCTTGCAGATCACGTTCTGGAGGTTCACAGACTTGGAGAAATTTTCAAGAGTATGGAAATGAATAATGTTGAGGACGGTAGCATTGGTGATAACGAAAGAAAATATGAACCACCAATTCCAAGGGAGATGCTGAGAAAATATGTCGCTTACGCAAAGGGACATATAATCCCAAGACTTACAGACGAGGCAATGGAATATCTGAGTCAGGAGTATGTTCTTACAAGAAACACAGGTCACCAGATAGGTAAATACAAGTCCGTTCCTATAACTGCAAGACAGCTGGAGTCAACCATAAGGCTCGCTGAGGCGGCAGCAAAGGCAAGATTATCCGAATTTGTTTCAATCGACGATGCTATGCTTGCGAAGAGAATAGTGGATTCATACCTCAAGGATGTGGCAAGCGATGATGAAGGAGTAGACATAGATCTTCTGATGACTGGAACCAGTGCAAGGCAGAGATCAGATCTTGAAATAATTTATGAGATAATAGCTGATTTGAAGGGTTCTGATGGAAGCCTTGTAAAGGAACAGGATATTCTGAGATCAGCAATGGAAAGAGGTATCCCAAGGGAAAAGTTTGCAAAATCACTGGAGAGGGCAAGAGAAACAGGCTATCTCTACAGCCCAGGACCTGGATATATAGACAGGGTGTGATAAATTGAAGGCTTACAGGGCTAAACTAACACAGATAAGGGATGAAATACTTTTAAGTGCAGCGGATGAGGATCTCATAGGAAAGGAGCTAAGGGAAGGCATTCTTCACATTGACGTGAAGGAATCATTCTACGGTTCTACAAAGGTAACAGAAAAATTTCTGGCCGAAAGCATGAACATGTGCACAATAGGAAACTTTGTGGGTAAAAACACGGTGGAACTTGCAATAAAATGCAGGATTGTTGAAAGGGGAAACATAATCACAATTTCAGGAGTACCACATGCACAGTTCGCTAAAATGATAAGGTGATGATCTGGAAAAGGAGGTCATGGTCAGGGAGATATTCAAATCGATCAGTACGAAATATGATTTTATCGACTCTTTGATGAGTTTTGGTATGGACAGGCGATGGAGAAAATTCGTGATAGATCTTCTGGACATCAGGCCTGGAATGCATGTGGAGGATATCGGTGCAGGATCGGGGAAGGTCACGGAGGAGATGCTGCGCAGAATACCTGATCTTATAATAGATGCAGTGGACCTAACAAAGGAAATGTTCCCAGGTCCAATAAGAAATGTAAATTTCACTGTTGCATCAGCAGAGAAATTACCATTTGAGGATGAAAAGTTTGATAGGTGTGTTTCATGTTTTCTTACAAGAAATATTCCAACCCTGCAGAATTATCTGGACGAATCCTACAGAACACTGAAGCCTGGAGGTATATTCTGCAACATGGATATATTCGATCCTGGAAAAAGCTTTATTGCACCTGCTTTTAGAATATATTTTTACAGGTTAGTGCCACCAGTAATGAACAGGGTGTCCCACACAGAGGCATATACATACCTTGCAAATTCAGTTAAAAATTTTGTCACACCAATTCAGTTCTCACAGATGATGAAGAAATCTGGATACAGGAATGTGGAGACTTTCAGATTAGGAGCTGGTTCTGTGTACATACACAGAGGTATAAAGGATTAATCGGAATTAGAAATTAGTAAGGTTTTTAAATTTTATATCACAGAATAATATTAATTATATCGAATTATAAGCATTAATGTATAAATATGAACATTACATTACTGTATTATGTACGAAATAGCAAAGGAGGAAATAATACCAAGAAAATGGTATAATATAGCCCCTGATCTTCCAGAACCACTTTCACCGCCAAGAGATCACGATACTGAGAAATCATCAATAGACCTTCTAAACAGGATACTGCCAAAGGAGATACTCAGGCAGGAATTCACGTCAAGCAGATATGAGAATATACCGGATGAGGTTATAGAGCAGTATTTACAGATTGGAAGACCCACACCTCTTGTTAGGGCATTAAACATGGAAAAGTTGCTTAATTTCAGGGGGAAAATATTCTTCAAAAATGAAGGAGCTACTGCCACAGGTTCTCACAAGATAAATACCGCACTCCCACAGGCCTATTATGCAGGAAAGGAGGGTGTGGAGGAAGTTGTGACAGAAACAGGTGCAGGTCAGTGGGGAACAGCCACTGCCCTTGCAGCCACCCTGAACAGAATCAGATCTACTATCTTCATGGTAAGGGTGAGTTATGATCAGAAACCGTTGAGAAAGAAGATCATAAAACTCTATGGTGGAAATACATATGCAAGTCCAAGTAATCTGACAGAATACGGAAGGAAGGTTCTTTCTGAAAATCCAGAACATCCCGGAACTCTGGGTATTGCAATCAGTGAGGCTGTGCAGTATGCTCTGGATCATGATCTGAAATATATGATGGGGAGTGTGGAAAATTCCGTAATAACACATCAGAGTGTGATCGGGCAGGAAACAAAAAAGCAGCTGGAGGCAATAGGAGAAAAGGTTGATACACTCATTGGCTGTGTTGGTGGAGGAAGTAACTTTTCAGGCTTCACATTTCCATTTGTTGGAAGCGATACAGAAATGATTGCAACTGCTGCCAGTGAGGTTCCGAAGTTCAGTAAGGGTGATTACAAATATGATCTCATAGACACAGCAGGTATAATGCCAGAATTAAAAATGTTGTCACTTGGAGCTGATTTTGTTCCACCATCCATCTATGCAGGAGGGTTGAGATATCACGGCGCAGCTCCTGCTTTATCACTTCTGATAAAAAATGGGAGAATCAAGACAGATGAGGTTACAGAAGAGAGAAGCATGCAGGCAATGGAATTGTTTGCAAGAACCCAGGGTATAGTACCAGCACCAGAATCATCGCACGCAATTGCAACTGTTATTGATTACTGCAGGAACCCTGAAAATCAGGGAAAAACCGTGGTATTTAATCTCAGCGGACATGGGTTGCTCGATCTTTCCATAATAAGGGATTAGGATGAAACTGGCACTGTATTTTACATTCCCATATCCCGATAGGGAAACATTTCAGAAATTCTTCGACCGTTCCCTCAAGCACAGATATGACTATCTGGAACTGGGGATACCAACAGACCACCCTTATTATGACGGCCCAGTGATCAGAAAGACCCATAGCAGGGCTAAGGCAAACTATTCTGAGGATATGTTAAGAAAAACAGTAGAAACTGCCACATCAAAGGGAATAAAAGTTTACACTCTTGTTTACTACAATCACTTCATAGGGAAGGAAAGGGAATTTCTGGGAAATCTGAAATCAATGGGATTCAGTGGAGCCATAATCCCTGATCTGCTGACTGATTACTTTCCGGAAAGGAACAGTCTAATCGAAAAAATGGACTATTCTGGTCTTTCACTTATTCCATTTTTTACCTCTTCCACTCCCGATATGGTAATCAGGGACATTGCATCCAGGACAAATGACTGGATCTATCACGGTTTACAGCCGTCAACTGGAATAAGAGTTCCTGTTAGTATTGATCTTATGGTAAAAAGAATTAAAGAACTGTGCCCTGGACGTGAGCTGATATTTGGATTCGGAATTAACAGCTTAGAGGAGATCAGTGAACTTGGTAAATCTGGTGCAGACGGTATAGCAGTTGGTTCAAGTCTTGTTCCATTTATGGAAACAGGGGACATGGCTGGTTTTGACTCAAAAGTAAATATGCTGGAGGAGGGTCTCAATGGTATCTGAAACCGTAATGAAGATAATAGAAGGAAGTCAAATAGATGAAAGTGAGATGGAAGAGTTACCTGCCTATCTCTGCAGAGAAGAAATAAATGATTCAGAAAGGGCTGCATTTCTTTCTGCAATCCATGTTAGGGGTGAAAATTTGAATGAGATATCTGGATTCTCTAAGGGACTTAGAAAACTTGCATCCGTTGGTGAATATTCAGGTTGCACTGATATTGTTGGAACTGGGGGAGACATGAAGGGAACCATAAATGTAAGCACTGCAGCATCCATAGTATGCAGTTCACTTGGAATAGTCATGGGAAAACATGGAAACAGAAGCATAACCGGAAAGTCCGGAGGGGCAGATTTCATGGAAAGGGCAGGGTATAATTTTACAAGAAATGAAAATGAAATAAGAGCAGATTTAGCATCAAAAAATTTCGTGTTTCTTCTCGCCTCATTTTATAATGATGCATTCAAAAAATTCTCTCCAGTTCGAAAAAAGTTAGGTCACAGAACAATTTTTAATCTCATGGGGCCACTGACTAATCCCCTGAATCCTGGAAGAATAGTAATAGGCTGCACGGAACCACAGATAATTGATATTTTTTCAAACGTCATCAAAATGCAAAACAGGAAGGGCATAATAGTAATGGGTAACGACGGAATGGATGAAATTTCATTCAAGGGAAAGTCAACTCTATCATTTGTTGATAATAACATAAAGAGGAAGGAGATAGAAGCCAGTGAAATAACAGAGGGAAGAATAGATGAAGACGAGGTCACAGGTGAGAACAAAAATGAGATTTTTGTGAAAACACTTGCTGGTCTGAACGGCAAAAACGAGTCAGCAGCAAAATTCATAGCTCTCAATGCAGCCCCGTGTCTAATACTGAACGGCATCTCAAGGGACATGAATGAAGGATATAAAATGGCATACAGGAGCATAAAGAATGGTTATGCCATAGAAAAGCTCAATGAGATAACAGGTGGGAAGGTAAAGGAGGCGATATCATCTGTTTTTTAAAATATGTGGTGTTACAAACATTGAAGACGCAAAAATTGCCAGTGACTCCGGGGCTACCATAATAGGAGTTGTTCTTTCGGATCTATCACCCAGAAAGGGATCAATGGAACTGGTGAAGGAACTAAAGGAATATGGAATGAACGTTGCCTCAGTTTATACAGATCTGGAAACATCATTGAAATATGACTCAGGAGAAGATTATGCTCAACTGCACTTTCCAAACTCCGCTCAGGATATGGAAAAAGTAAGAGAGGATGGAAGAAAGATAATCTCAGTTATTGATGTCGATCGAGAGGTAATCGAATCAGACACAATGAGGGAAAGATCACATAATGCAGATCTTGTACTTCTTGAAAGCAGGAGTGGCATAGTAGATAAGATGAGTGATATAGAACCCTTCTTAAATAAGAAGGTTGGTGTTGCGGGAAAAATAAATATAGAAAATTTAAGAAAAATTATGGATTACCATCCAGGATTTATAGACGCAAG